>NZ_DHYX01000028.1:0-12314 GCF_002414285.1 Clostridium sp. UBA5119
AACATTATAAGAAATATATTTTATCATTTTATAACACCTCAGCTAAATTTTTCATAGGATGTTTAAGCATAGAGCATTTTTATATAAGTTAAAAAATTTATTTAAATTATATTATATTATGCTATTACGAACCTATCTAAACTATTATAAATTAAAAACAAAATAAATCCTATAAAATTATAAAATAAAAAAGCCGCAATTGCGGCTTTAGAAATTATTCCACATCAGTATATTTACTCTTTGCAAAGAATGATATAGCATAAAGACCTGCTAATCCTACTATGGCATAAACAATTCTACTAAATGTGCTTATAGCACCGAAGGCACTAGAACCTGCAAATAAAATTGCAACTAAGTCAAATTGGAATAATCCTATTAGGCCCCAGTTTACCGCACCAACAATAACTAAAATTAGTGCAATTGAGTCTAATACTTTCATAAAAACATCTCCTTTTAAATAGATTACAGTTGATAGTATTACCATTAGTTTTAAATTTTAAACAAAAAATCATAAAAAATCCTATTATTAATATTTTGTGAACATCTGAAAAATCTGTTATAGTAAGTACATTTTTATAGATATATATTATATAATACTATTTAGTTACAATATATTTGAAAGAAGGAATTTTATGAAAAATGTATTAATATTTTTAGGAAGTATTTTATTATTTTCAATTATAGTATTAGGTATATATGCTTTACTAAAGAAATTTGTATTTGACAAAATAAAAATAAACAAGTGGTTAGTACTTATAATGGCTTTTATTGTATTTGTAGTACCACCACTAGTATTTACAACATTACCAGTGTTAGTAACAAATTATGTAATACCAGGTATATTTGTTATATTATTTCTATGGTTTTGGGATTTGTGTGGCTTCATGTCTAAGACTCAAAATAAAATTGCCAAGGCTGCTTATAATAAACCTAAGAGTAATAAAAATGATATAGTAATAAGACCAAAGGCAAAACCTAATAGAGTTAAAAATAATTCTAATAGTAAGTAAAAATATAATTGAACTATATAAAGAAAAGGATGCATGTATAATTGAATACTTACATCCTTTTCTTTATTTTTTATAAATATGTTATAAAACTTTTATTCCATTAACATAGGTTTCTAAAATTTTGGTTTCTTTAATTCTATTTTTAGATACAGCAGTTATATCTTGAGATAAAACTACAAAATCAGCTAGATAATTTACTTTAATTTTGCCTTTTATATCTTCATCAAAGGACATGTAACTAGGTCCTATAGTATAAGCTTTTAAAGCATCTAAAGGTGTAACACCTTCATCAATATTAAAGCCATCTTTAGGTTTATTATTTAAATCTGTTCTATTTACAGCTCCATGGATTCCTTGGATTATATTAAAACTTTCAATAGGAGCATCAGAGCTAAAGGCTACAGGAATACATTTCTGTATCATAGAATTAAAGGCATAACTACTTTTAGTTCTAGCTTTACCTACAGCTTTTTCAACTATAGGATAATCACTCATAATAAAAGCTGGTTGTACATTAGCTACTACATTGAGCTCCTTGAATCTATTTAATAAATCATCATTAGTAAATTGACAGTGAACTATAACAGGTCTAAGATTATCCTCAGTATCTTTAGAGATTTTTTCATAGGAATTTAATATCATATCACAAGCTCTATCTCCAATACCATGGATAATAATTTGAAATCCTTGTTCAAAACCTTTAGTAACGAAACTATCTAAATCCTCTTGAGAATAAATACTAATACCATTATCAGGAGTATCCTCATAGTTGTCTATCATAGCTGCAGTACGAGCACCTAAAGAGCCATCTTGAAAAAGCTTAAGACCTCCAACCTTAAGAAAATCACTACCTACCTTTGACTTCAAACCAAAACTATTAGCTTCCTCTAATAATTCATCAGTATTAAGGCAGAGTTGAAGAGTTATTCTTACAGAGAGGTTGCCTTCTTCTTCTAACTCTCTATAACTTTGAATTAAATTAGGTAAACTTCTACAGTGAGTTAAGTCTTCAGTTTGAACAGAGGTTATGCCACATTTAATTAAGTCATCAAAGGTACTACGGAGAGAAGCTTTTATCTCTTCCACAGAAGTGGGAGGAACCTTACTAAGTGCAATATTTAAAGCATTTTCACGAAGAATTCCAGTAGGAACTCCACTTTCTCTATCTATAGCACCACCAGTAGGATTTTCTTTCATTTTATCTATACCTAAGAGCTCAATAGCTTTTGAGTTAATTACCCCTATGTGACCACATATTCTAGAAAATATAATTGGATGGTCACAGGAGATTTTATCCAGATCATATCTATTAGGAAGTCGCTGTTCTTTAAAGTAGTTATCATTCCAGCCTCTAGAAATTATGTATGTATCCTTTAGAATATTGTTTTTATTAATATACGACTTCACAACACTAATCATTTCATCTATGGAGGATATGTTATTTAGCCTTACTGCAGTCTTTTGAAACCCATAATTAAGTAGATGCATATGAGCATCATTAAAACCTGGAACTACAGTATTGCCTTTTAAATCTGTAACTTTATAATCCTCTTTAGAAAATAATGACAGTAAGTCTTTATTACATCCTACTGCTAGAAACTTTCCATTTCTCACAGCAAAGGCTTCATAAACTTTATTGTTATCCAAGGATATAACATTTCCATTAACGTATATATCTATAGACATATAATCACCACCTATTATAATATAGTTACATAATATATATAGTTATTCTTTAGAATAATATAAAATCCTCTTTAAAACTTGTAAAGGTTTTAGTTGTTGAGAAATTTTTAATAAATTGTAGGGTTATTTATACATATAACTTGTAAAATTATTATTATATGATAAAATTTAAATATAAATTATTTTAAAGGAGAGCATTATTATGTGTAGATGTTGTTGTTGCTGTAGTAACATATGTATAATTTAACAAGATACTACTGAGCTATAATAATGTAATTAATAATTGATATGAATTTTAATCGTTATTTAAGCTACAGTTGGTTCTGTAGCTTTTTATATTTTATACTAATATGATTTAGAATAAGAACGGTTTAATGTTATGTAAAGTATAAATATAGTTAAGCATATATTATATAGATAATTTATAAGTTACAGAACAGTAATTATCATTAAAACATTAGTTATAAGAAATATGTAAAGGAGACATGAGATGAGTTTTTATTTATACAACACCATGACTAGAAATAAAGAAGAATTTATTCCTGCCAATAAAAATAAAGTTGGAATGTATACTTGTGGCCCTACTGTCTACAATTATGCCCATATAGGAAACTTAAGAACTTATATATTTGAGGATGCATTAAAAAAATCCTTGGAATATGTAGGTTATAAAGTTAAGCATGTTATGAATGTAACAGATGTAGGTCATCTTCAATCAGACGGAGATGAAGGTGAAGATAAAATGGCTTTAGGTGCAAGTCGTGAGCATAAAACAGTATGGGAAATCGCAAAATTTTATGAAGATGCTTTTTTTGAAGATTGTAAAAAGCTAAATGTAAAAAGACCAACAGTGGTATGTAGAGCAACAGAACACATAGAGGATATGATTAAATTTGTTCAAAAGCTTGAGGAACGTGGTTACACATATGAATCAAATGGAAATGTATATTTTGAAATAGATAAATTTGAAGATTATACAAAGTTAGCAAATCTCAGTATAGATGAGTTAGAAGCTGGTAGTAGAATAGAAATAGATCCAAATAAGAAGAATCCTTTAGATTTTGTGCTATGGTTTACAAATTCTAAATTTTCCAATCAAATAATGCAATGGGATTCTCCTTGGGGTAGAGGATTTCCAGGATGGCACTTAGAGTGCTCTACCATGAGTATTAAATACTTAGGTGAGAATATTGATATTCACTGTGGTGGAATAGACCATATACCAGTTCACCATACAAATGAGATTGCTCAATCAGAAGCAGCTTTAGGTCATAAATGGGTAAATTATTGGGTTCATGGAGAATTCTTAGTATTAGATGGTGGCAAAATGTCTAAATCAAGTGGAGACTTTTTAACAGTATCTAAACTTGAAGAAGAAGGATTTAGTCCCTTAGATTATAGATATTTCTGCTTACAATCTAAGTATAGAAAACAACTGGTATTTAGTTTTGAAAGTCTAAAAGATGCTCAAAATGGCTATAGGGCATTAAAGAAAAAAATAGGGACTATATTAACTAATATTGATGAAACCTATAGTATGAATAAAGAACTTATTAGCAGATATCAAGAAAAGTTTAAAACTCAAATAAGTGATGATTTAAATATAGCCAATGCATTTACAGTGCTTAATGAGGTTATAAAAGATGGTGGATTAAATAATAAAGAGAAAGCATTTTTAGTTGAAGATTTTGATAAAGTTTTTTCACTTAATTTAATGACTATTGAAAAAGAAGCTATTGAAGTTGATGAGAAACTAATAAATCATCTTATTGAAGAAAGAAACATTGCAAGAAAAGAAAAAAATTATAAAAGATCAGATGAAATTAGAGCACAGTTACTAGAAATGAATATAGAAGTGTTAGATAGTAAAGAAGGAACTTCTTGGAGAGTAAAGTAAATAAGTTAAAAACACATGGGGTGAATTTGAAAATAACTCCATGTGTTTTTATTTATCCTCACAATTGCATACGTTATTAATAAAGTTATATATTCTACATTCCAATACAGGATATACACAGTTAATTTGCTCTAGAATTTTATAAGCAGTTTTTTCAACTTTTTTCAATTTAGAGGTTTTTCTCTTAGTGGTAGTAGAATTATTTAGTAATTGTGTTGAGGCCATAATGAGAGAAGAAGTGTTAGAAAGTTGAGATAATATTTGAAGCAAAGGCGATATACAATTAGCTACATATAAAGCTTCATAATCATTAATAGCTAATAAGTTAAGTTGAGTTTTTAGAACATTTAGGCTAGTAGTAATTTCAGTTAAAGAAAGCAACTCACTTTTAAGAGAAAGTAAAGTACTGGGATCAGAAGCAGATTTTGAAGAACTTTCATTTATTTTATCAAGGCTAGACGATATTAGTTCTGTTAAATTGTCTATGCTAGTAGCTATTTTGCTTATATCCTCCATAAAATACTCCTTGGAAATTTAAAATTCATATTTCAAGTATATTAAGTAGATTATATATATATTCATTTTACATATGATTTCAACTATGGCAAAATACATATAGCCAGAGAAATGGATAAAAGTATAGATGATATTATTGACACAGGATAAATAATCGAGTAAAATAATAAAAGTCATTGAAAGTATTTGATGATAAAGAAAATAGTTATTTTCTTAAATGGGCGATGATATTGCAGACTTTTTCTATATGAGCAATATCCGTATATCAACAACTAAGTTAGTAGTATTATCGCAATGCTAATGAGGAATTAAAAAATTCTTCATTAAAGACAAACTTATTTAGTTTGTGAAAGTACAAAGATAATTATAATGTCTATGTACTTATCTGGTAAGAATATCTTGAAGGTAACACCCGTAACCATGCCGAACACGACGGTTAAGCTTCAAAGAGCCAAAAGTACTGCACGGGAGGCTGTGTGGAAGGATAGGTTATTGCCAGGTAGTTTGGTTCACTAGCTCAGTCGGTAGAGCACATGACTTTTAATCATGGTGTCCGGGGTTCGATCCCCCGGTGAGCCACCAAAACACCTTATTTTATAAGGTGTTTTTTTTATAGGGTAATTACAAGCTCTTACTCCTATATCTTTCAAAGTGACAGTAAAGAGGAGCTAGGTCCCTGGATAACCATTGCGCCTAAAGGACAACGAGTTCTAAGTATGAAAAGCCCTATTGAAAATTACAGGGATATAATATATTGCTTTTAAATTTTGAAATCGTATAGATAATCAAACTAGTATTTAATATTATAAAATATCTTGATTTATATGAAAAATTCATATAAATTAAGTAAGGAAGAAAATTAAACTTAATATTGTATGGATGAATGTTATTGAAGATATTTAATTTTTTTAAAGACTAAGTAACCGTAGGAGAAAGAGTTAATTATAAGCTTTTAATTAACTTGAAACTTTCAGGTTGAATACAATAGCAGGACATAACCCTGGAGAGACTCTTTACATTAATAATTAAAGAGCATCAACGAAGCAACCTTTATAGGGAATCTTTCAGATAAAAGGACAGGGGGTAAAAAGCATTTATTAATTATGTTTTTTACTCCTTTTATATTGTAAAATATTAAATTGGAATATTATTACACAAAATAGAAAGGAGAATACAATTATGCTATTAATTATTTTTGAAGTTGTTGGAACAGTTGCATTTGCAATTTCTGGAGCTTTAGTAGGAATGCAAAAGAAATTAGACTTATTTGGAGTTATATTTTTAGGAATTATTACAGCTATAGGGGGTGGAATATTTAGAGATATAACCTTAGGACAAATACCACCAGCTGCTTTTATAAATCCTAATTATTTTATTATAAGTATAGTGGTATCTATAATGGCTTTTTACGGATATCCGAAACTATCTACTATGTACACTACATCTAAAAGAAAAGAAATTATTTCTGAATCTCAGGGGAATAAATATATGAGTGAGGAACAAATACTTAAAATAGCTAATAGAAGAAAGCAAATAGCTATCTTAAAAAAAGTAATATTAATTTTAGATTCAATTGGACTTGCTACATTTACAATATTAGGTGCAAATTTGGCTTTTAAGCAAGGCCATAGTAATATATTTTTAGTAGTTTGTATGGGATTAATTACAGGTGTTGGAGGTGGAATTTTAAGGGATACCTTTGTTCAGGATACTCCAATGATTTTTAAAAGAGAGATTTATGCAGTGGCATCAATACTTGGAGCATCGGTATTTTACTTATTTAACTTTTATGGAGTGAATTACGATGTAACTTTTTGGGTATGCTTCACAATAATATTATTATGCAGAGCTGTATCTATAAGATTTAAATTAAATTTACCAATATTTAATTCAGACAAGTATGATATAAACTTATAGAGCAATATTTAAGTAAAGAATAAGCTCATATAGATTTTAATAATATATTGGAGTATTTATAACACTAATAAAAGATTTTGAGCAAAATTTGCTTTCATATAAATTCTCTTTCAATTTCATCACTTTAATCCACTATAGAGTGTTAAAAATAATAATTTTATTTCTAATAATTTTATAAGTATACATCACAAAATTATTATGATTACATATTATATTATTAAGAACAGCTTTGAAGCTAGTCCTTAATATATACACATCAATATATTAGTTCTAAACAAAATATTTTATATACTATAAGTTACTATAAAATGTTTAGTGATTAAAACTATTATAAAACTGATTAAAAAGTGGGGAGAATATAATATGTTAAATAATAATGAATTTTATAATTATAATGAACAAGACTATTCAGCAGAAATGTTTGCTCAAGATTACAGATATGGACAACCGGATGGAGTAGATTTTGAACAAGAGTACTTTAGAGGCAAAGATGGAAATTGGGGACATGATTGTAAGCCATCACATCATAGACCATGCCCACCATGTCCAAAACCATGCCCACCATGTCCAAAACCATGTCCACCATGTCCAAAACCATGTCCACCATGTCCTCCATGCCATTGTTATCCAAACTATAACCAATGCTCAAGCGGAGATGATTGGTGGATAATTTTAATACTATTATTCTGCATATGCCCATTTGGTGGATTTTTCTGGTAAAATATAATATTATCAATAACTTAAATGTAAATATTTATAGATAAAATATTAAAATAAACAAGTAAAAATATAGAAATGGTCATCACTGTATATTAATATATATAGTGATGACTATTATTTTAAGAGGAGTAGTGATATGACTAGACAAGAAAAATTGTTAAAATTAATTGAAGAGAGACTTATTAAAGATGAAGTTATAAGTTATTGTGTGGAAGGTGCTTTTGAAAGCACTGTAAATGGAAGACAAAACACAATTACAGGGGTACTGGTAACCACTAATAAAAAAATAAGATTTTGTGGTAAAAGATTTTTCTTGATTTATGATGATATTATAGAATATAAAGATATTGAATATTTAGATGCTAATGAAGAAAAGCTTGGTCATAAAATTTTTATAGCTGGAAAAGGAAAATCTTATTCCATGAAATTTATCATAAGTAAAGATGTACATAATTTTGTAGATAGTATAAATAAAAATTTATACTAAAATAAGTAGCTAAAAGAAACTTAAAGATTTAATGATTATTATCTATAATAATAGTAAATAATAATAATAAATCTGGTGAGTATACTATTAGAGGCTACACCCGTATCCATTCCGAACACGTAAGTTAAGTTCTAATAGGCTATATATACTACATTAATGAAAATGTGGGAAAATTAGTTATTGCCGGGTATAGAACAGAAGCTAAAAACTTTAAAGAAGCAAGATAAAAAAGGATGTATAATGTTTTATTGATAATATGTTTATTAATGAATCTATTATAATCTTAAATTAACTAAAGATTTTATAAGATGACTTTAAAATATAAAGGAGAAGAGATAGTTTTTTTATCTCTTCTTCTTTTTCTGTACATAATTATTAATTAGTAGCCAAGTATATACTAATAGCAAACTATTAGTATATAAAGATTAAAAACTAAATATATAGGTAAGGTATATAAAAATAAATTTAAGATAAATTTAAGCTAAGTATTTTATTATAGGATTGTATTAGATGACACAAGGAGGTGATTTATATGAAACAAGTTAAATTTAGACACGAGATAAAGCATTTAATAAATATTTCAGACTATTTGGCAATTAAAAGCAGATTAAAAAATATTGCACAGTTAGATGACAATGCAGGAGATAAGGATACTTATACTGTAAAGAGTCTATATTTTGACAATATTAATAACAAGGCATTAATGGGAAAAATTAATGGAGTAAATAATCGAGAAAAATTTAGATTAAGAGTTTATAATGATAATCATTCCTTTATAAAACTAGAGAAAAAAAGTAAAGTTAATGGATTATGCAGTAAGATTGCAATAAGTATATCTATAAATCAATGTGAAGATATAATTAAAAATAATATTGATGACATATTTAAATATAAGGAGCCTATTTTAACGGAATTATACTCAAAGATGAAATATGATTTATTACGTCCTAAGACTATAGTTGAATATACAAGGGAAGCATATGTATTTAAGCCAGGAAACGTGAGAATTACCTTTGATAGTAATATTAAGAGTGGTTTATATTCACAAAATTTTTTTAATGATAAGCTTGCTACCGTTGGAATGCCAGGAAGGAGTCCTATAGTTTTAGAGGTTAAGTTTGATGAGTTTTTTCCTGAAATTATTAGAGATATGATTCAAACAAAAGATATAGAAAGTTCTGCTTTTTCAAAATATGCAGCTTGCAGAATTTACGAATAAAATTAAGTTATTTGGAGGAAATAAAAATGGATAAAGCATTAAGTTTTAATGATATTTTAAAATCAAGTTTTTTAGAGAAGGCATCTAGTTTTTCAATTGTAGATGTAGCTATAGCCCTAGGACTAGCTCTTGCTATTGGACTATTCATATTTTTAGTATATAAGAAAACTTTTAAGGGCGTAATGTACTCAGAAAGTTTTGGTATTTCACTTATTGCAATGAGTTTAGTTACAACATTAATTATTCTTGCAATTACTTCTAATGTAGTACTTTCACTTGGTATGGTTGGTGCTTTATCAATTGTAAGATTTCGTACAGCAGTTAAAGAACCTATGGATATTGCATTTTTATTTTGGTCAATAAGTGTAGGAATTGTTGTAGGAGCCGGATTAATACCTCTTGCGGTATTTGGCTCAGCATTTATAGGAATGATGATTATGGTGTTTACAAATAAAAAAAGTACTGATAATCCCTATATCTTAGTTGTAAGTTGTAAGGGAGATAGCAGTGAAAATAATGCCATGGAGTATATTAATAAATATGTTAAAAAACACGTGGTGAAATCTAAAACTGTTTCTGCAGGGAGTAATATTGAATTAACAGTAGAAATAAGATTAAAAGAAATGTCTACTCAATTTGTAAATGAAATTAGCAGTATATCAGGAGTAAACAATGCAGTGTTAGTAAGTTACAACGGAGAATACATGTCTTAATATTTAGGTGGTGTATGAAGTGATTTCGAATAAATATATAAATATTTTTATAGCAATGATTATGACATTAAGCATAGCTTTGGCTGGAGTAATGGCAACCGTTGATATGTCTAGGTTTGAAGCAAATGCTACAGGGAAAACAACCCACCCAGAGTATATAACAAATCTTTTTAACAAAGATGATATTATGGAAATTGATATAGATATAGATGAGAAACTTTGGAATGAACTAGCAGATAATGCTATGGAAGAAGAATATTATAGTGCCAATATAACTATTAACGGAGAAACATACTATAATGTTGGGCTTCGAGCTAAGGGAAATACAACATTATCACAAATTGCTAATGATGATACTACGGATAGATATAGTTTTAAAGTTAAATTTGATGAATATATCGATGGACAAACTCTTAAAGGTCTTGAGAAATTAGCATTAAATAATATGATGCAGGATACAACTTATATGAAAGAATATCTTTCCTATGATCTATTAGACAAAATGGGAGTTTCTACTCCAGCGTTTCAGTATGCTAGCATCACCTTAAATGGAGAGCCTTGGGGTTTATACTTAGCTCTTGAGGTTATGGAAGAAAGCTATATTGAAAGATATTATGGAACAACAGGTGGAAATTTATATAAACCTGAAACTACTAATATGGCAGGAGGAATGGGTGGAGCTAAAGTTGATATGGAGATGAATAATGATGCTACAACAAAAGCTACAACAGATACTAATAAGAAAAATCCTAATTTTAATAATGAAGAAAATTTAATGTCTCCACCACCAAATCCAGAAATGAATAACTCACCAGAAAAAGGTGACCAGGTGAATATGGCAAATAACAATATGACTATGGAACAAGGGAAAGAAATCAATGGACCTATGGGAAGAGATACTGGTGGAGCAGATCTGGTATATTCTGGAGATGAACATTCTAATTATTCTATAATATTTGAAAATGCAATTTTTGATTATACAAATGAAGATGACTACGATAAAATAATAGCCATGATAAAAAGCCTTAATGAAGATATTGATGACATAGAAAAATATTTAGATGTAGATGAAGTATTAAGATATTTTGCAGTAAATACTTTTGTTGTAAATTTAGACAGTTATGCATCAAACATGAAACATAATTATTATCTATATGAACAGGGTGGAATATGTTCAATACTTCCTTGGGATTACAATTTAGCTTTTGGGGCATTTCAAGGAGGAAGTGCAAGTAATGTTATAAACTTTCCCATTGATAATCCTGTAGGTGATAGTTTAGAAAGTAGTCCACTTATAGGAAAGCTTCTCGAAGTAGACGAGTATAAAGAAAAATATCATGAGTACCTTAATGAAATAGTTCAGGATTATGTAAATAGTGGAGTATTTACTGAAACAATTAATAATATAGATAATTTAATTGGTGACTATGTGAAAAATGATGCTACAACATTTTATACCTACGATGAATATGTAGCTTCTATTCCTGAGTTAATTACCTATGGAGTAGACAGAGCAAAGAGTATATCGGCTCAACTTTCTGGATCCCAGTCCTCTACTTCTACTGGAAATATGGCTACTAATTTAAATTTATCTGCACTTGGTAGTCAAGGTGGTGGAGGTAATAGAGATGGAAAGGATATTCCTCAAGATATGAAAGAGAATAATAATACTGAAAAGGGAATGGGGATTGGAGAAAAACCTAGCAATATGCAGAATAATTCTGAAAAGGGAGCTCCTCAGGGTAACTTTATGCCAAGAAATAATCCAGGTGGTGTTAATAGAGGAAATTCTCCTAATAATATCATGAGAAATACGTCAAATGATGCAAACATTAAATCTAATTTAATAATATATGTTATATGTATTGTAGGAATAATTGTAGCAATAATAGTAGTGCTAAGGTTTAAAAGAAAAAAATATCATGTATAAAATACTAAAAGCTATCTCAGAGTATATATCTAAGATAGCTTTTAAACTTATATAATTTAGATTATAGTACTTTTCTGTGTTTAATTATAAATTCTCTCATTCTAAAATAGGAAGTTCAATAATAAAGGAAGTATCTTTTCCTGCATTACTTCTGGCATAAATCTTTCCTTTATGGCTTGTTACTATGGCATTTGCAATAGCTAAGCCTAAACCATAACC
>NZ_DHYX01000028.1:12327-16736 GCF_002414285.1 Clostridium sp. UBA5119
AAATTTTTTCTAGGTCTTTATCAGGAATTCCTTCTCCAGTATTAGTAATAATGATTTCCATCTTAGATTTTAATTTACTTGAAGTGATGGTAATAGTTCCATTTGGAAAAGTGTGTTTAATAGCATTATCTATTAGAATATTAAAAAGCTTTTTAATTTCTTCTAAATCACCATTTATAAAAAAATTATCCTTTAAATTGTTTTCTAATTCTATTTTATTTTCAAAGAAAACTGCTTCAAAGGACATAAGTAAATTTTCTAGTATTTTATTTATGTTTATAGGTTGTAGGTTAAGTACTTTTTTATCTTCATCAAGCTTTGCTAAGGAAAGCATATCATCTATAAGATGAGACATTCTATCAGTTTGTAGATCTATATAATTCATCCATTTGCTTTGACTTTCAATAGTTTTATCTTTATTAGATGAAACTAAAGCTAAATTAGTTTTAATAATGGCAATGGGTGTTCTAAGCTCATGAGAGGCATCTGCAATAAACTGTTTTTGTTTTTCAAATACCTCTTTAATTGGCGCTATGGTTTTATAAGCTAGGTAATAGCTTATAGTAAACAATATAATCAAACTGATAAAGCCAGTTATGAAAAAAGTCTTTAAAAGGTTTTTTAATAGATTTTGCTGAGGTGACTTATTTATTAAAGCAATTCTATTAATTTTACGATCTAAGCTTTTTAAGTATGCAAAATCAGTATCTTCAATTTTTATAACCCCTGATGAAGATTCCATGGATATAATATTAGCTACTGATTCAACAAGAATATCTTTATCAACATTATATGGAGTCATAATATTTATCACATTTAAATTATGGTCAAGATTTATTAGTATACCATTATTAAGGGGACCACCTTTACTGGGTCCACCATTGTTAGGTTCATGGATTAGTGCATTAAGAGAAAAGTTAATTTGTCTTTCTCCACTATTCCAAGTTATAAAGTATATGACTCCAAATATACAAAGAAATACAAAGGTTAAAAGAGACATATTTATCATAATAAATTTATATTTTAATTTTTTAAACATACTACTCCTCCAATTTATAACCAATACCACGAAGGGTGGATATTTTGGATTTAGAGCCCACATAGGATAATTTTTTTCTTAAAAATGATATGTAGACCTCGATATTATTATATTCAGCATCTGAGTCATAGCCCCAAACCTTGGTAATTAAATCATCTTTAGTAACTATTAAAATAGGTCTTTCCATAAAGTATTTTAGAATTTCAAATTCCTTTGAGGTAAGTCGGACAGAGTTACTATTTCCTTCAAGTTCATAGGTAGATAGATTTAAGGAAAAGTCACTAAAATGAAGAGCATTATCATTTATAACTTCAGCTTTTCTTCTACTAAGAGCTCTTAATCTAGCAAGAAGTTCTTCATGAGAGAAAGGTTTTACTAAGTAATCATCTGCTCCATAATCTAATCCTTTAACTTTATCTTGAATTTCACCTTTAGCAGTGAGAAGAAGAATAGGGGTAGATACATTATTAGCTCTTAGCTCCTTTAGAATCTCTAATCCATTAACTTTGGGTAGCATTATATCTAATATAATTAAATCATATATTCCTGAAAGACCATAATCAAGACCTGCTTCACCATCATAAACACTGTCTACTATATATTTATTTTTACTGAGAATTTCTTTTAGAGCTTCCGCAAGGTGTATTTCATCTTCGACTAATAATAATTTCATAATTCATCACCCTTTAATTACAAATTTTTAGATAATATTACTTTTTTTTATTTAATTTTATCATACAAATCTTAAATTTATATTAAAATTATTATTTATATTTAGAAAATAGTAAAAGTACCATATTGTGTAGTAAAGGATGTTATTTTTGTTTCGAGTATATCTATGTACAGAGTGTATATATAGCTGTAAATTTTTTTGTATATAGTAAGGTGGGGAAGATATGAAGGGCAGGAAAAGGGCAAAGAATGAACTAAAAAGTAAGAAAATTAAAAATACTAAAAAAGGAAAACAGAAAAGAATTAAAGGAATAGGAATGCAGCTAATGTTAAGTTTTACAGTAATCATAGTATTAGTTGCAGCATTTCTATCTGCTTTTTCTCTTTTTATGAACAAGAAAATTATTACTGACAAATCTAAAAGTCTCCTAGAAAATGTAGCTGCATCTATGGCAGGAGAAATAAATCAATTGACAGATAGTTATGGAGTTATAGTAAATCAAATAGCAATAAATGATTTTTTAATAGATGATACAGTAGATAAGAAAGAAAAGTTAACAAAATTAAAGAATATAGCTGAAAAAATAGAGTTAAAAGAAATTGCTATAGTAGATGCTGAAGGGAATTGTATAGATACTTCAGGAGAAAGTACTAATATTAGTGATAAGGACTATTTTTCAAATGCATTAAGTGGGCTTACATTTGTTAGTGAACCATACTTAGGCACAACTGATAATATGCTAGAAATAGCTATAAGTACCCCAATAAAGGAAAATGGGGATATAAAAGGTGTTTTAATAGCTTATCTAGATGCTAGTAAATTATCAGCAATAATATCAAAGGTATCCATAGGTAAAAGTGGAAATGCTTATTTAATAAATAGGGAAGGAAATATAATAACTCATAATGATTCATTGCTTATAGGAACTAAACTATTGGATACAGTGAAAGATAAAAATGGTTCTGAAAATATGAAACAGATTTCAGGAAAGATGACATCGGGAGAAAGAGGAGCAGGTGAGTATAGAGTAGGTGCTGATGAAAAATATATTGGATTCGCATTTATAGAATCAACAGGGTGGTCTGTAGGTGTAGAAGTAAGTGGAAGTGAGCTATTAGCAGAAATACCAGAATTTCAAATAAAAGTAGTAATTGTATGTATTATTTTTATAGTGTTAGGTCTAATATTTGGATACGTAGTAGCTAAATCTATGACTAAAAGATTAGGCAAAATAGGTACTATTGTAGAAGATATGGCAAAGGGTAATTTCACTAAATCCAATATAGGCAAAATGAAAAATGATGAAATCAAAGATATATATACGGCTGTAGAAAAAAGTAAGGAAATTATAGGTGGAATGATTCTAAATGTTAAAGATAGTTCCATGGTTATTGAAAGTGAGGCTTCATCTCTAGCTGCTTTGGCAGAAGAATTTGTATCAGGAGCTCAAAGCATAAGTGAAAGTATAGAAGAAACTGCTACAAGTTCACAAAGGCAGGCAGAAGAATTGGAAGATGTAACTAAAGAACTAGAAGAATTCGATAATAAACTTTCTAATAATATTAGTGACATATATAATATTAGTGATATGGCGGAAAATATTAATAGCAAAGCAGATAAGAGTAATGAGGATATGGAAAAGTTAGCCATGGCCATGAATGAGTTAAGTAATTCCTTTAAAGAGTTTAATAGTTCTATATATAGTATGAAATCTAGTATGGAAACTGTAACAGAAATAACAGAAATTATTAATAGTATATCTGAACAGACAAATCTTTTAGCACTAAATGCGGCTATAGAGGCTGCAAGAGCTGGAGAAGCTGGAAGAGGTTTCTCAGTAGTAGCTGATGAAATTAGAAAGTTAGCAGAGCAAAGCAAGGAATCTACCCAAAATATTTATAATGTAATAAATAATGCTATTAAAGAGAGTGAAACTATAGAAATTAAAAGCAATAATATAAATGGAGAATTAAATAACGGATTAATTAGTGTAGATAATGCTATAGAGTCATTTAAAAATATTGCAGCATTAGTTTTAGATATGGTACCTAAAATAGAACATGTAGCAGTTAGCTCTAAAGAAATTATAGAAGATAAAAATTCTATTACAGAAAATATAGAAAATTCAACGCAAATATCTTCTGAGGTTTCAGGAAATACACAACTAATAGCAGCATCTACAGAAGAACTTACAGCTTCTAGTGATGAAGTTGCAAATGCAGCAGAAAAATTACTTGGACTTACAGAAAATATGAAAGAGTTTATGGAACAATTTAAACTTTAGTATAAGGATAGTCATCGGATAGAATAAGACTTTAAAATAAATTAATTTTTATTTTAAAGTCTTTTTTGTTTATTTTATGGTAAAGGTGAAATACTAATTAATACATGAATTCTGATTTAAATAATAAAGTTATACATTGTTAGTGGAGGTATAATGGAAATATTAGAAGAAAAGCAATTAAATCTTAAGTTTATTAGTATAACGGCTATTTTATTTATAGCAGGAATATGTATTAATTTATATTTTATGAATTTGCATGAAAATGAAAAAACTAAGGAAGTAGATAGTAATGAAAAAGATATAGTAGAGAATCATATACAAGTACCATATAGTGAAAAAATTGAAGCATATAGTAAAATCTATGGACTAGATCCTTATTTAGTTGCAGCTATAATCAAAACAGAAAGTGGGTT
>NZ_DHYX01000023.1:0-17020 GCF_002414285.1 Clostridium sp. UBA5119
TAAAGGGAGCTCAGCGTTGGATTAGACTAGGACCATTATCTTTCCAACCATCGGAGATTGCAAAGTACGTGGTAGTGCTTTTTGTAGCAAAATATATATCAAACAATCCCCAAAATATAAAAAAGTTTTGGAAGGGCGTAGTGCCTAACCTTTTATTTGCAGGTTTTATAGCGGGGATGATTCTTCTTGAAAAGAATCTTAGTATTGCCACAGTTACCATGGTGGTTAGTCTTATAATGTTATTTGTAGCTGGAACTAAAGTTATTCATATGGGAGGACTAATAGGAACTGTAGGAGTTTTAGGGGCTGTTTTTATTTTAACAGAGGAATATAGACTTAGAAGGCTTTTAAGTTTTACTAATCCTTGGAGTGATTCTCAAGGAGATGGATATCAATTGGTACAATCTCTCTTAGCATTAGGTTCTGGAGGACTTATTGGTGTTGGAATAGGTCAATCAAGACAAAAGTGTTTTTATATTCCTGAACCTCATAATGATTTTATATTGTCAGTTATAGGTGAAGAACTAGGTTTTATAGGCTGTGCCTTTATTATTATATTGTTTATACTGTTTCTATGGAGGGGAGTTATTGCAGCATCTAAGGCAAAGGATATGTACGGTTCCCTATTAGCTACAGGAATAACTTCTGTAGTAGTTATTCAAAGCTTAATCAATATTGCTGTTGTTACAGGCTCTATGCCAGTAACAGGTGTTCCTCTACCATTCATAAGCTATGGAGGGTCTTCCTTAGTAATTAATATGTTATTTATGGGAATACTTCTTAATATAACTCGGCAGAACAATAAAAAAACTTCATAGAAATAATAGGACTGAAGATGCTTTGTATTCTTCAGTCCTATTATTTTGGCTCTGTAGTAATAGGATTGAATTTTGAACAAATACTCCAGTATATTATTAAATAATAAAAGATAATACACATAGCCGTAATATTTAATATTTTTGTAATGAATTTGTAATATAAAAATGGTATGATATAAGGTGTATTAATTTACTTTCATATTTATATATTGTAATTTGGTGGTGGAAATGTGGCAAAGAAAACTAAACAGAGTTATGGTAATTATATAATAGATAATAAAGAAGAAATATTAAAGCGAAAGAAAAAAAAAATTAAATTAAAAAAAACCATGTTACTACTTGTAGTAATGATTTCTATTTTAATAACTTTGGCTTTAACTTTACCTACTTTTAATTTATCAGAGATTTTAGTTAGTGGGTTGGTAAATTTATCTGAAGACAGTGTTAAAACAACTACAAAGCTTCAAAAGGGTACCAATATATTCAAGATAAAAACAAAAAAAATGGAAAAAGAGCTAGAGAAAAACCCTTACATATTAGAAGCAACCATTATTAGAAAATATCCTAATAAACTATCTATTGCTATCAATGAGAGAAAGATTGCTTTCTACACAGAAATATCAGGAGGTTTCTATGTGATTGATGATAAGGGTGTGGTTTTGGAAAAGAAGGAATCTGTTGAAGGCATAGAAGCTTTGAGGATTGAAGGAATTGATGAAACATATTTAAAAATAGGTGAACAGATTAAAAATATAGATGAAGATAAAATAAAGGGTATTTGCGATATTTACAAGTTTTTAAAAGAAAATAGTTTATTTGGAAAATACAGCATAATAAAATTGGAAGTTAATGACTTTGTAGACTTAAAATTATACGTAAATAATTTACACATAAAACTCGGAACGGTTGATAAAGTGAATAGTAAAGTTGCTAGAGGTTTTAGTATAATAGAAAGTGGGGCCCTTGGAGAGATGAAGGGATATGTGGATGTAAGTTTTGAAGGTAATCCAGTTATTTATAAGGAAAAATAGTTCAAAAGATTAAATGGTAAAAGCATCATAGTTCAAGAAAGATTTTATTGGGAGGTAGGGTAAGTGAAAAGTATTATTTCCAAGCTATGTACCGGACTTATATTTTTAATGTTTGGATTTGTTATAATTACTCAGCTTAATACTATAGGAGAGCAAAGTATAGATAAAGTTGAGGGTTCACAAAGTCCAGAAATATATTTAGAAAATGAACAATTAAAAAAACAAAAGGAAGAATTAGAAAAGACTGTTGAGGAACTAGAGGTGAAAGCGGCTGAATACGAAAAGGAAGCAACGGAAGATACAAAGAATCAAAGGCTCCTTGAAGAGCTAAATAATACTAGACTTAGAGCAGGAGTAACTAATGTTGAGGGACCAGGTATTACAATATATATTGATCCTAAAACTAGTTTATTCACTCCACAAGTAGAAGATGATCCTATACAAGATTATGAGTTACTGTATATCGTTAATGAATTATATGCTGCAGGTGCTGAAGCTGTATCTATAAATGATATAAGACTTATTGGAAACAGCAGTATAAGGATAGCAGGAAATAGTATTAGAATTAATGGTGAAAGAATTTCACAACAGGAGCGTATAGTAATAAAAGCTATAGGAAATAAAACTATATTGGAAGGGACTAAAGGATGGTTTATTCCTAATAGAGTAAAAAGAATCTGTGAGGTTACATCGGAAACAAAGGATAACATTAAAATTAAAAAGGCAAGTATACCAGTAAAATATGAACACATAAAAGAAGTAAAAGAAAACTAAGAGTAGGATNNTAGAAGAAAACTAAGAGTAGGAGTGTTAAAATGATTGCATTAGTAGGACTTATAATAGGAATTATATTAGGAATAGCTTTCAACATAAATTTTCCACTTAAATTATCACCATATATATCTGTTGCAATATTTGCTTGTATAGACTCCACTTTTGGTGCTATTAGAGCTACTTTAAATAAGGATTTTAGACCAGATATATTTATATCAGGATTCTTTGGAAATGCATTTTTAGCAGCAGGAATGGTTTATCTAGGGGATAAGTTGGGTATACCTGTATATATCGCAGCAATTATAATATTTGGACAGAGGATATTTACAAACTTTGCTGTTATAAGAAGGTTATTGATGGATAGAATAAAAACACATCATTAAGGAGATAATTAAATGCGAGTTAATGAAGCTAATATATTTTTACTTATAGCTACCATTATAATTGGTATTTTAATAGCTATGAATGTAAATTTAGGAGGAGAAACTAAATTTTTAGATGTAGAGCAATATCAAAAGGCATATGATAGTAGGACAAAGTTACAAAATGAAATAAGTAATTTAGAAGACCAATATGTTGAAATTAATGATAAAATCAATAAATATGAAAGAAGTAGTATATCTGAGGATGAAGTTAGAAAAGAGATGACTGGAGAGATAAACGAGAATAAGATTTCATTAGGGTTGCTTCCAGTTGTTGGAAATGGTGTAAAAATTACTTTAAATGATGCACCGGAATTTACAATTTTAGGGGAAAATGTACTCCACGATATGCTTGTTCATGATTATGATTTAGTATGGGTTATTAATGATTTAAAAGCTGCAGGAGCGGAGGCGATAGCTATTAATGGATATAGAATAATAGGTTCAACAGCTGGACTTTGTGCTGGGCCAACTATAGAGGTAGATGGAATAAAGATAATAGCTCCGTTTTATATTACAGCTATAGGAAATGAAGATGTAATAAATAGTTTTCTTGAAAATCAACAAAATCATCTTAAGAGTTTGAAGGCAAGAGGTTGTTATGTAGATATTGAATCAGTTTATGATGAAAAGTTGCCAGCCTATAATGGAGAGTTAAAAAGTGAGTATTTAAAATTAAAATAAAAAACTAGAAAAAATTAATAATATTAAAGGTTTTTTAGATTATATCGAGAATAAAATATATGGGCATATATTTTCCATTATAAGCTAGAGTTTGTATATGAGACGGGAGGAATAAAATTGTCTATTGAAGAAAATTTTATAAAATTGAAGAATGAGTTGCCAGAAGAAGTGACATTGATTTCAGTATCAAAAACTAGATCTATAGCTGAAATACAAAATGTATATGACTTAGGGGAAAGAAATTTTGGAGAGAATAAAGTTCAAGAGTTAATGGAAAAGCAAGAAATCTTACCTAAGGATATTAGGTGGCACTTAATAGGTCATCTTCAAAGAAATAAGGTTAAATATTTAGTTGGACGAGTTTATTTAATACATTCTTTAGATAGTGTTAGACTTTTACAGGAGATTGAAAGACAATTTTCAAGTAAGGAACTTATTGCAAATGTATTAATTCAAATTAATATAGGTAGAGAAGAGTCTAAAACTGGGATTATGATGGAAGATTTAGATGAACTTATAAATGCTTGTGAACAATGTAAAAACGTCAAGGTGAAAGGTATTATGGCTACTATTCCAAAAGGAGATACTGAAAGTTGTAATTACTATTTTACTAAGACTAAAGAAGTATTTGATACCCTGAAAACTAAAAGCTATAAAAATATTACCATGGAGATTTTATCTATGGGAATGAGTGGAGATTATAAAGAAGCTTTAAAAGTAGGATCAAATATGATTCGAATTGGTGAAGGGGTTTTTGGGAAAAGAGATTATAACAAATTAAGGTAGGAGGAAGGTTTTATTATGGAATTTTTCAAAGGAATAAGTAGAATGATGGGATTTGATGAAGAAGATGATGAAGAATTATTAGAGAATAGGGAAGAAAACTATGATGCAGGGGAAGAGGAGATTGAAATTGAACCTTTCGTAAGTAAGAAGCAAAATAAAATAGTTAATATTCATACTGCATCATCCTCAAAGGTTGTAATTAGTAAGCCTTCAAATTATGATGAGGGGAAAATTATTGTAGACAATTTAAAGTCTAGAAGAATTGTTATTGTTAATTTAAATGGAGTAGAACCTAAGGAAGGTCAAAGAATACTTGATTTCCTAATAGGAGCTATTTATGCATTAGAGGGTGGACTTCAACCTGTAGAAAAGGGCGTATTTATATTAACTCCATCTAATATTGAAGTTAGTAATGAATTAAAAAATGAGCTTACAAACAAAGGAATTTTTAGTTCATTCAAATAAGTCTAGTACTCAAACTTAGTAAAGTGTTACGTGGTTAATTTTTTATATATTTGAGTGGTAGAATATAGCTTATAAAACATGAACAGTATAAAGAGGAATTATAATTAATTTAATAATATATAATGAATTAGAGGAAAGCTATGGAGAAAAAAACCTTTTTAGATATATTTAAAGATCACGATAAAAATTATATTTCAAGTATATATGAGGACATAGAGCTATGTAAAAACATAGAAATTCCTATATATACAAAGGAGTTTGTAACTCCGGATATCTATATGAATATAAAAAACAACCAAAGTAAACTTGGGGTTTTTGTTCATGGTACTGGTGTGTTTGCGGATTGTGAGAGAAAGATATTATGTTTTTCTATTAATACATATGAAACTCTGGACTATGATATTCATGTTGTTAAGATAAAAAATAAATCAAAGTTTAAAGATCTTAAGCATAAAGATTATTTAGGCTCTATGATGGCTTTGGGAGTTAAGAGAAGCTTATTTGGAGACTTAGTAGTAAAAGGAGATGTATGCTTTGTTCCAATGACAAGGTCAGTTTCTCAATATGTTCAAGATAATTTAACTACTATTGGAAGTTGTCCATGTACTATTGATAGAATAGATATAAATAGTGAAGATATCCCAAAGATTGAATTTGAAGAAAAGACTGTAATTGTTACATCCCTTAGAGTAGATAATGTGGTATCTAGTATTTGCAATATGTCTAGGGCTAAAGGCATAGATATTATAGGTAATGGTTCTGTATTATTAAATTATCTTAAATGTAATAGAAAAGATAAATTAATAGAAATGAAGGATACTATTACCATAAGGGGATTTGGAAAGTATAAAATTAATTCAATTGAAGGAGAAACTAGTAAGGGACGAATTAAATTATTAATAGGTAAATATATTTAATGCGGGGTGAAGGATATGAAGATGACAGCTATGGACATTATGAACAAAGATTTTAAAAAAGCCATGAGAGGATATAACATGGATGAGGTGGATGAATTTTTAGAACAAATTTCTGAGGATTATGAAACCGTGTATAAGGAAAATGCTATTTTAAAAGAAAAATCAGATGTTTTTCAAGATAAATTAGATCATTATGCAAAGATGGAAACTACTATTCAAAGCACTTTGTTATTAGCACAAAATGCAGCAGAACAGGCAAAGCAAAGTTCTCAATCCGAAGCTGAACTTATAATTAAAAATGCAAATGAAAGTGCTAAAAGAATTTTAGATAAAGCTCACACTGATGTTTTAAATATCAATGATGAGTTCGATAGAACAAAACAGGAATTTGCTAAGTTTAGGAGCAAGTTTAGAAACTTTATAGTTACACAAATGGAAATGTTTGAAGCTCTAGAAAAAGATTTTGATAAAAATTATAATATTTCAACTGTAATCGAAGAGAAGGTACATGAGCCAGCACTAGAAGTTGCTTCAGAAAAAGATGTAGAAAGCTTTGAATATAATACAGCTGAATTAGAGGATATAAAAAGCTTTTTTGTAGATAAGTAATACTGAAATTGTATTTACATATATTGTGTAATTTTTCGTAAATATGATTAATGTATAAACAGAGTTATTTACTCCAACTGAAGGTTACTAACAAAATTCTAAGTATCAATTTATTTCATACTTAGAATTCGTTGTCCTTTAGGGGAAATCGTTATACAGGGACGTAGTAGCTCTTTAATCTCACTTTAGGGTGAGATTTTTTTATCTGCTAAAAGCTATTGACATATCCCGAAACATGTATATTATAATAGATGTAGTTATACCCAATTAATGTGAAAAATTATACTTGGATATGTATTAACATAATTGGTTACCTAAATTTGTATTAAAGAAAAGTACCTAGAATTATTTGTACCTAGGAAGAAAAGAGGAGATTTTAGCATGAGAATAGGAATTATAGGAGCTATGGAAGAGGAAGTAAGTTCTCTAATAGCTGATATGGAAATAAAGAAAAAAGTTACAAGAGCAATGATGACATTTAATCATGGAACTATTTATGATAAGGATGTTGTAATAGTTAGAAGTGGAATAGGTAAGGTAAATGCAGCAGTTTGTACACAAATTTTAGTTGATGACTTCAATGTGGATGCAGTTATAAATGTTGGTATAGCTGGTGGTATTGGAGAAGATATTTATCCAGGAGATGTGGTTATTGCCACAGATTTAGTGGAGCATGATATGGACACAACTAAATTTGGAGATAGACCAGGTCAAGTTCCTAATATGGAAGTCTTTGACTTTAAATGTGATAAGGGATTAGTAGAAAAAGCTCAAAGTGCTTGTGAGGGTATAAAAGATATAAATATTTTTACTGGTAGAATAGTATCTGGAGATCAATTTATAGCTGATATAGAGAAGATAAGATGGTTAAAAAGTGAGTTTAATGCGCTATCTTGCGAGATGGAAGGAGCAAGTATAGCTCATGCTGCTTATCTTAATAACAAACCTTTTGTTATAATACGATCAATTTCTGACAATGCTAATAATGGAGCACATATGGATTATGAAAAATTCAAAGCAATATCAGTTAAAAATTCAAATACTATATTGCGTTCTATGTTAAAAACTTTATAAGGTGATATTATATGAAAAGAATACTTGCAGAAAAAAATAGTGGAGAAAAAATTTCAGTACAGGTTAAGAATGTAATCATAGGTGGAGATGACTTAGTGTTTATATCTGGACCATGTGCAGTAGAAAACTATGATAAAATGATAAAAATAGGAAGAGCCTTGAAGGACCAAGGAGCACATATGATGAGAGCAGGTGCCTTCAAGCCTAGAACATCTCCCTATGATTTTCAAGGTCTCGGTATAGAGGGACTAAAAATACTTAAAGAAGTGGGAAATGAATTTGGCTTGCCAGTAGTATCTGAGGTAATGGATGCTAGAGATATAGAAATTTCTCTTCCTTATGTAGATATGATACAGGTAGGTTCTAGAAATATGTATAACTATACATTTTTGAAGGAATTAGGAAAGCTTAAAGTACCTATACTTCTAAAAAGAGGAATAAGTGCTACTGTAGCTGAATGGATTTATGCAGCTGAATATATTTTAAAGGAAGGTAATAATCAAGTAGTGCTTTGTGAAAGAGGAGTAAGAACCTTTGAGACTACTACTAGAAATACTTTGGATTTAAACTCTGTGGCAGTAATTAAGGAAAATTATAGACTTCCTGTTATTGTGGACCCTAGTCATGGAACTGGAAGACGTGAGTTAGTTGAAGCTATGAGTTTAGCTGCTGTGGCAGCTGGTGCAGATGGATTAATTATAGAAAGTCATGTAAACCCTGATAATTCTGTATCAGATGCAAGGCAAACTATTAATGTAGAAAATTTAAAAAAAATTATAAACAAGTCTAATACAATTAAAAATATTTTATCCGAGTTAAGATAAGGGGGAGTGGTTTTGACTTTAGGAATAATAATAGTAGTATTAGGTCTAATAATAGATAGAGGAACAAAATGGTGGGCTATAGGTACCTTAAAGGGTTCAGAAGGATTAACTGTAATTAAGGATTTCTTTACTCTTGATTATTTAGAAAACCGTGGAGCTGCCTTTGGAATGCTTCAAAATAAACAGTGGTTATTTATTGTTATTACTATAATTGTAGTTATAGGCATGATATTCTATTTATTAAAGTATAAGCCTAAGTTCAAATTAGTATATGTATCTATTGCTATGATAATTGCAGGAGCAATAGGTAATCTTATAGATAGGATAAGTTATAATTATGTAGTGGATTTTATTATGATTCACTATAGGGATGTATATTATTTTCCAACCTTTAATGTGGCTGATATGCTAGTTTGTATAGGAACGTTTTTTCTATTAATATGTATACTGAAGGATGATATTTAATGGATTTTAAAAATTACACTATAGAAGAAGAAAATGTGGGGAAGAGACTTGACTTATTTGTAAGTGAAAATGAAGTAGATATGTCTAGATCTTTTGTTCAGGGAATTATTGAAAAACAACAAGTGAAAGTCAATGGACAGATAAAGAAAAGTAATTACAAATTAAGAATAGGGGACCAGGTTCAAGTAGAACTAGCTGAGCCAGTGGAGCTTCAAGTAGATGCTGAAGATATTCCTTTAGATATAATTTATGAGGACAGTGATGTTATAGTAATAAATAAGCCACAGGACATGGTAGTCCACCCTGCCCCAGGAAATTATACTGGAACACTTGTTAATGGTCTTCTTCATCATTGTAAGGACTTATCAGGTATAAACGGAGTTATAAGACCTGGTATTGTACACAGAATTGATAAAGATACTTCAGGGGTATTAGTAGTTGCTAAAAATGATAAATCTCATAATTCATTAGCTATGCAGCTAAAGGATCACTCCATGAAGAGAACTTACTATGCCATAGTAGAAGGTATAGTAAAGGAGGAAGAAGGTAGTGTTAGAACCAACATAGGAAGACATCCTATAGAGAGAATAAAGATGGCTGTAGTTAAGTATGGAAAAGAAGCTATTACTAATTATAAAGTGTTGGAGCGATTTAAAAGTAATACTTTGGTGGAATGTAGATTAGAAACAGGTAGAACACATCAAATTAGAGTTCATATGGCTCATTTACATCATCCACTAATTGGAGATCAAGTATATGGATATAAAAAACAGAAGTTTAAGTTGCAAGGTCAAGCACTTCATGCGAAAAATTTAGGCTTTATACATCCTACCACAGGAGAGTATATGGAATTTGATTCACAACTTCCAGAATATTTTCAGGATATATTAGATAAATTAAGAAAAGAAGTTTAAGGAGGTATTGTTATGGAACTGAAATCAGTACTTATGGACGATAAAGCAATTAAGAGAACTCTGACGAGAATTTCTCATGAAATTATAGAAAAAAACAAGGGTACAGAAAACTTAGTTATATTAGGAATAAAAAGTAGAGGAGTGCCACTAGCTAATAGAATTGCTGAACTGATCAACATGTTTGAAGGTGAAGAGGTAGAAGTAGGTAGTGTAGATATAACTAAATATAGAGACGACCTAAAAAAACCTGAAAACTTAAAGGAACATAATAGTATAGAATTAGGTGTAGACATAACTGGTAAGAGAATAATTCTAGTGGATGATGTTTTATTTACAGGAAGAAGTGTAAGAGCTGCAATTGATGCAATCATAGATAGAGGAAGACCTGAAATGATTCAGCTAGCTGTACTTGTAGATAGAGGCCATAGAGAGCTACCAATAAGAGCTGATTATGTGGGGAAAAACATACCAACTTCAAGAAAAGAGGATATATCTGTTGAACTAGTAGAAAAAGATGGAGTGGACTCTGTAAGTTTATACGAGAATAATTAGGAGAAAAAATTTATGTATAAAATAATTGTAACTACTACCTTTGGTATAGAGGCTATTACAGGCAAGGAGCTAAAGAATTTAGGATATGAAGACTTAAAAATAGAAAATGGAAAGATAACCTTTGAAGGAGATGAAATGGATGTTGCTATCTGTAATATTCATTTAAGAACTGCAGAGAGAGTTTTTCTAGAGATGTCAGAATTTGAAGCTACCTCCTTTGAAGAATTGTTTCAAGGAACTAAAAAAGTTGACTGGGGTAGCTTAATACCTATAGACGGTAAGATGCATGTTATAGGAAAATCTGTTAAATCTACCTTACATAGTGTACCTGACTGTCAAGGTATAGTAAAAAAAGCTGTAGTAGAAAAAATGAAAGAAAAATATGATACTAATTGGTTTAGTGAAGATGGACCAGTATATAAGATAGAAGTTGGAATTCTAAAGGATAAGGTAACCCTTGCAGTAGATACATCTGGAGTAGGACTTCATAAGAGGGGGTATAGGGAAAACGCAGGAATGGCTCCTTTGAAGGAAACCTTAGCAGCAGCCTTAGTTTTGATAGCCAAATTCAATGGAGATGAACTTTTAATAGACCCATTTTGTGGATCAGGAACTATACCTATAGAAGCTGCACTGATAGCTAAAAACATAGCACCAGGAGTTAATAGACACTTTGTAAGTGAAACTTGGCCTACCTTTGACAAAGAAATTTGGAATCAGGTACGTGAAGGAGCAAAAAGAAGTGTTAATAAAAAGGACTTCGTTATTCAAGGATCTGATATAGATGGAAGAGTCCTTAGAACTGCAATGGATAATGCTAAAAAAGCAGGTGTAGAGAAGTATGTTAACTTCCAAAGACTTGATATGAAGGATGTAAGAAATAGAAAAAAAGGTGGTATGATAATAACTAATCCACCTTATGGAGAGAGACTTTTAGATGAAGATGAGGTTAAGTATCTCTACAAAACTTTTTCTAATGTGTATGCAGGACTAGAGGATTGGTCTTGCTATGTACTAACATCCTATGATGACTTTCAAAAAGTATTTGGAAAAAAAGCTGATAAAAACAGGAAGCTTTATAATGGACGAATTCAGTGTTATTACTATCAATATAATCCGAAGAAATAAATTAAAGACTATCTCAAAAAAGTTTTGAGATAGTCTTTGTTTTAAACTTGCTTTAAATCAAGTTTTATAGGATCTACATAGATGGTTTTGTTTGTGGAGTAGGTTACCATACCAGGCTTTCCTTTAGCCATTTTTTTAACATTTCTAATTTCTGTGTAGTCTATAGGTACCTTTGTAGAGTTTTTACCCTTGCTATAGAAGGCGGCTAAGGTAGCAGCTTCAAGAAGGGTGGAATCAGGTACATCTCCATGGTTTTTAATGATTACATGGGAACCTGGGATATTTTTTATGTGAAGCCAAATATCATTGTTATGAGCAAACTTCAGAGTTAAATAATCATTTTCTAGATTGTTTTTACCTACATATATATCAATGCCATCACTAGATATGAAGTGGAGTGGTTTTGAAGCCTTAGTCTTTTTACTTTTCATAGACTTTTTGAAAGCAATATAGCCAGTTTCCACTAACTCACTTTTTATATCCTCTAAATCTTTATAGTTATCAGCATTTTCAATATTACTAAGTACTGATTGAAGATATTCATCCTCTTCTTCAGCTAATTCTATTTGGATATATGCATTTTCTTCTGCAGCTTTTAATTTATTATATTTTTTAAAATACTTTTGAGCATTTTCAGAAGGGGTTTTATTTATATCTAAAGGAATTTTAATATATTCTTCTTCCTCACTATAGTAATTTAATGCTTCAACCTCTTTATCACCTTTTTTAATATTATAAATATTTGCAGTTATAAGCTCTCCATATAGATTATATTTTTGCTTTTCTTCACATTCAATTAAAGTTTTCTTTAAAATGTTTAATTTTTTTTCAACTCTGTCTATGTTATTTGTAACTAGCTTTTGCATATCATGGCTTTTACTTTGAAGTCTATTTATTTTATCCTTTGCATGATAGAAGCTTTCTAGAAGACTACTAGGAGAAGAATATTCTTCACATTGCCCACCATCATCTAAAATATGCTCTAGCTTTATACAGTGGAAATCCTTTAGTTCATCATTTATGGAATAGCTATAAAGGTCATAATTATTATCTTTGGATTTAGAGAAAAAATCTATTAAGAATTCATAGATTTCCTTTAGGTTATTTTTACTTAAAGGAATATTTCTTTTATTTAGCCTAAAAGAAATCTCTTTAGCTATAGGATTACTTACTCCATCTAAAGCTCTAGTAAAGAATTTTTCATTTAGTTCTTCATCCTCATAGAGACTTAAAGTTTTTTCTTGAAATAATTCAAAGGTAGTGTTGAATATATCAGGTTTATTACTTTCAGGGGGATATACATATTCAATACCAGGATAGAGTACTCGATAGGTATTTATATCTGGTGTAATATGTTTTATGGAATCCATGATGAGTCCATCTCTTTTTCTTATCAAAGTAATGTTACTGTGTCTACCCATGATTTCAATTATCAGGGTATATATACTGTTAAAGCCTAATTCATCACTACTTTCAAAATCTAAAAGTAGGATTCTGTCATTATTTAATTGAGTCACATCTTTTAAAACTGCAGTATTTAGATATTTTCTTAAAACCATACAAAATACAGGTGCCTTAAGTGGACTTTCCTTAGAGTAATCTATAAAGTTTATTCTAGGATAAGAAGCGTTAGCATTTAGCAGTAGTCTAACAGGTTTCCTATTTATTTTAAAGCTCAGTATTATTTCATCCTTTTCAGGCTGGGTTATTTTATCTATTCTACTGCTTATTAGAGTGTTTTTTATTTCATTGGCTAGAGAGCGCAAATATAATCCATCTAGTGCCATATAAATCATCCTTTCATTTAAGCATATATTTTACAGTATATCACTATTATTTTATAAATAAAATATAAAATAAGTTAGGACAAGGATAATTTCCTTAATTGAAGATGATATAATAAAAGTAATATGGTATTTGAGGAGTATTTAAGTTAAAGGAACTGTAGTTACTTAAGAAATAATAAGAATGAATTTACATAACAATTGAATAGATAGAAAAAATTACAAAGGAAAGGTGGATATAAATGGAATTAAGAGAAAGTATTATTGACTTAAGAAGGGAATTTCATAGATGTGCAGAAGCTGGCTGGTTAGAATTTGAAACTACCATAAAAATAATGGGTTACTTAAAAAAACTTGGATATAATCTACAATATGGTAAGAAAATACATAGTAATCCAATAGGTATGCCTGATGAGGAAATGCTTACTAATCATAGGCTAGGGTGTAGTGAAGTAATAAAAAACAGTTCCTTTAATGTAGATGAAATTCTAGAAGGCTATACTGGGGTAGTAGCAACTATTGATACAGGAGTTCCGGGTCCTACTATGGCTTTTAGATTTGATATAGATGGACTTAAGGTTGAGGAAGCTAAGGAAAATCATAGACCTTTTAAAGAAGGATTTTCTTCTAAAAATCTAGGAATATGTCATTGCTGTGGTCACGATGCTCATATAGCTATAGGCCTTCAGCTCGCAAATACTATTGTAGAGATGAAAGAAAAATTAACAGGAAAAATAAAGATTATATTTCAACCGGCGGAGGAAGAGGTTAGAGGGGCTAAGTCTATGGTAGAAGCTGGAGTTTTAAAAGATGTAGATTATTTATTTTCTGGTCACATTGGCTTTATTGATAAAAATAATGCTATAGCTGTTAAAGTTAAAAATTTGCTTGCCACTAATAAAGTGGAGGTAGAGTTCTTAGGTAAATCTGCCCATGCAGGTCTTTGCCCAGAAGAGGGAAGAAATGCTCTTTTAGCAGGGGCGAGTTGTATTTTAAATCTTCATAGTCAAGTGCAATTTGGAAAAGGAGTAGGAAGACTTAATGTGGGAACTCTTCATGGAGGAACTGGAAAAAATGTTATAGCAGATAAAGCAGTTTTACAGTTGGAAACTAGAGGAGATACTAACGAAATTAATGATAGAATAATGGATATGGTTTGTCGTGTAGTTAAGGGTGCAGCAATTTCCTACAATGTGGAATATAATATAAGAGTAGTTGGTTCTGCAAGGGCATATAATAGCCACGATAATGAATTTTCTAAGATAGTAATAAAAGATCTTAGAAGTTTACCTATAGAAATTATTGAAGAATTTTCCTTTGGAGCCTCTGAGGATATAACTTATATGTTAGAAGAAGTGGAAAAGCAAGGGGGAAAGGGAATGTATTTTATAATTCCATCTTCTATTGTGGCACCACATCATAATCCTCATTTTGATTTCAATGAAGAATCACTTATAATAGGTCATGATGCTTATGTATGTATGATAAAAACCTTTTTACAAAAGGATATGATTTAATTAAACAAGCTAAGGGATGTGTAGTTTTGAAAAAAGCAATGAAAGAAATTTTGGAAAAATATTATGGATATAAAAGCTTTAGGACAGGTCAAGAGCCAGTTATAGAATCTATTTTAAAGGGAGAGGATGCATTGACTATAATGTCTACAGGTAGTGGTAAGTCTATATGTTACCAAGTGCCTGCTTTAATCCTACAGGGATTAACTATAGTAATTTCACCTTTAATTTCCCTTATGAAGGATCAAGTAGATGCACTTAAGGACATGGGGATACCTTGTAGCTATATCAATAGCTCCTTAAGCAGTAAAGATTTTAAGGACGTATTAGATGGAATAAAGGAAGAAAAATATAAAATACTTTATATAGCCCCTGAGAGGTTAGATAATATAGAATTTTATAATGTAATTTCTAGGATACCTATTAGCCAGATAGCTATAGATGAGGCCCATTGTGTATCTCAATGGGGTCATGACTTTAGAGCTAGCTATAAAAGAATTGCTGGTTTTATAGAAAGGCTTATGGTGAGACCTATAGTTACAGCCTTTACTGCTACAGCTTCTAAAGAAGTAAGACAGGACATAGTAAAACTTTTAAAGCTACAAAGTCCTAAAATATTTATTACTGGCTTTGATAGAGAAAACTTGTCTATAAATATAGTTAAATCTGAGAATAAGAAGAAATATTTTCTTAAATTTATGGAAGACAATAAAGAAAACTCTGGTATTATATATGGAGCTACTAGAAAGGAAGTAGATAATATTTATAGAGAGCTTTCTAGTAAGGGATATAATATAGCTAGATATCATGCGGGTTTATCTGACGAGGAAAGAAAAGAGAATCAAGAAGATTTTATTTATGATAGGGTTAAGATTATGGTGGCAACTAATGCCTTTGGTATGGGAATAGATAAGTCTAATATAAGATATGTGGTTCACTATAATATGCCTAAAAATATAGAAGGTTATTACCAAGAGATTGGAAGAGCTGGTAGAGATGGTGAGAAGAGTCAGTGTATATTATTATTTTCTCCAGGAGATATCCATGTTCAAAAGTATTTAATAGAGATGAGTATAGAAAATCCAGAGAGAAAAAACAATCAGTATAAAGCACTTCAGCAGATGGTGGATTTTGTTTATAGTAATGATTGTTATAGAAAATATATTTTAAATTACTTTGGAGAAAGTTATGAAGATGACTGTAAAAATTGTAGTAATTGTTTAAATCAGGGAGAGATAGTTGATAAAACTGTAGATGCTCAAAAGGTACTATCTTGTATATATAGGATGAAACGAAACTATGGTGCAACTATGCTTATAGATGTACTTAGAGGTTCAAAAAATAAAAAGGTTACACAGTTTAATTTTCAGGAGTTATCTACCTATGGAATAATGAAGGATTATTCAGGTGAAAATCTAAAAACTTTTATAAACACCTTAATTTCTCATGGATATATAAATCAAGTTGAAGGAACTTATCCTGTCCTTGCATTAAATAATAAGTCTATGGAAGTACTTAGAGGTCGGGAAGTAGTTCATTTTAAAGAATTTAAAGTGAAAGTTAATGCAGAGATAAGAAATGAACTCTTTGATATATTAAGAGAACTTAGATATAACATGGCAAAAGCTGCTGGAATTCCTCCATATATAATTTTTAGTGATGGAACTCTTAGGGAAATGAGTGTTAAGCACCCTACAAATAAGGATGAGTTTTTAGAGATATCTGGAGTAGGAGAAACTAAGTATAGTAAGTATGGAAAGGAATTTCAAGGTACTATTATAGAGTATGTTGAAGCTAACAATCTAACTGTTACGGAAAAGGATAACTCTGACAAAAGCTATGAAGAAGTTAGTGTAACTAAATCAGAAGAGGTTAGCAGTATTAAGGAGGAATCAGGGGATTTTTATATAAATACTGATAAAAAGCTATTTGAAAGGTTAGTTTTAGTGCGAAGGGAATTAAGCAGGATAGAAGGTGCTATGGAACAGAATATCATAGCAAAAAATACTCTAAAAGAGATAAGTGGAAGATATCCTAAAACCTTAGAAGAGCTAAAGGATATAGGAGGTATGGGGCCTAAGAAAATAGAAAAATATGGAGTGACTTTAATAGAAGCAGTAAATACATATATAAAAGAAGAAGGAATAACTCCTATATGGGAAGAAAAAAAGAAAAAAAGATTAGTTATAGATGGAGATGAAAGAAAGAATAAGGAAATAGCTTTAGACATGTTAAATGAAGACTTCGCAATTGAGGATA
>NZ_DHYX01000106.1:0-152 GCF_002414285.1 Clostridium sp. UBA5119
AGTTGGTCCACTTTTTCTCACACTTCCAATAATATTAATTTAAGACTATCCTTAAGATGCAGTAACAAGGAAACCTTGTCGCTGCTAATATAGTCTATCTGTTTAAATTAAACTTCTCAAAGTGCCTTTCAGAAGTTTCTAGGTAGATATTA
>NZ_DHYX01000106.1:291-3741 GCF_002414285.1 Clostridium sp. UBA5119
TCAATAGTTGTATGAAAAAAACTTTAAGTTAGAATATAAATATGCCACCTAAACTATAATGAAGGGGGTGATAGTTATGAAGAAACATAAAAAGAAAAAGAGATATAAGAATCCTAATACCTTATATCCCTCGACTGTTATAATAAGTCTACTTCAAATAGCTTATTATATAAAATATTTAATAAAATAAATTAACAACATTATACCCAAAGTATTTAAATTATAAAATATAATTTAGTGTACTTGAGGTATAAGTATATCTTCTTAAATTTCACTTTTTCTCACTCTTGCAATAAAATATATACTATAAATTTTATATCTTAGCAAATTGAGTTGGCTTGATTATTGAATATTATATAAACTATAGAAATAAGAATTTTTATTAATTAAAGATTCAAATGACCCCATTTCAACTATAGCACCATCTTTTAAAGCTATAATACAATCATATCTTCTAAGCAATTCCTTATTTAACTTATGAGTAATCACAATAATTGTAGTATCTTTTAAGTTAAGTATTGAGTCTTCTATGTTATAAGATGTTTCTGGATCTAATGCTGCAGTAGCTTCATCTAAAATAATTATAGGTGACTTTCTTATTACAGCTCTAGCTATAGATAATCTTTGCTTTTCTCCACCTGATAAGTTTAATCCATCCTCACCAACCAAGTTATCTAAATGATTATCTAAGCCATTAATAGTTGATTCTAATCCTGCAACTTTAATAGCATTTTCAATTTGATAATCATTATAATTATTATATAAGGTAATGTTATCTTTTATACTTCCATCAAATATAAATACATTTTGATGAATTACGGAAATTAAATTATATAAATCTGTAGTGTCAATATCTTTGTTATTAATGTCATCTATCAAAATTTCACCCTGATAGTTTCGATAATAGTTAGTAAGTAACTTAACCAATGTAGATTTTCCACTACCACTAGTACCAACCAGTACGTATTTTTTACCTTTTTCAATATTAAGCGAAATATTTTTTAAAGCATACTTATCATCTGAGTAGCAAAAACTAATATCCTTAATCTTTATATCATTTTCAAAGTTATTCTTACGAATATTATGTTTATTAACAGTCTTAGGCTCTATTATATCTATAATTCTATATTCTAATAACTTCACAGATTTTAAAACATTTAACCCATTAGATATTTCTACAATAGGATTAGCAATATTGTTCATTAATTGAGTTGCTGCAATCAGTGTTCCTATTGTTATAGTTCCCATAATAGTAAGGTAGGTTCCTATTGACAGTGCACTAAAGAATATACACATAGCTAAAGCACGTGATAAGCTAGTAGCTAATCCTGCAGTTATTGAAAGTTTCTTTTTAGATGCTTCCACTTCTTTATTTATTTCACAATAAGTACTTGTTATCTTATTGGATATATTGAAACATTTTACAATTTCATAACCACCAAAAATATCTTTTATCTTTGACGTAAATCGAGACAAATTTTCTGAATAACTTAGTTTTAATTTTTGAATTTTTTTGTTAACAATTTGAGGTACCAATATTGTTATTATTGTTGTTAAAAATACACCTACCGTTATAATCCAATTAAGTTTTATTAATAATATACTGGCTACTATAAAGGAAAAAGCAGAATCAATCATTTCAATGATATTATTATAAAAATCACTCTCTATTATGTGTAAATCATTAGTTAATAGTGAAAGATATTGAGCACTTTTTTCATTATTGAAATCTTCAATATTTTTATCAATTATTTTATTAAATATATCTTCCTTTAAGTTAACCATAGTTTTTTCTAGTAGTTTAGCTTTCATAACGCTTCTAGCATATGATGTTATAAATAAAGCTACTATATATATAACTATGAACATAATTGCTATATAAAAGTTTGTGAAGTCTTTTGTTGAAGATAAATCTAATAAATATTTTAAAATATAAGCTAACATAATATTCAATGATGATGATAATACTATAAATATAGCGGTAAACAATAATAAAATCTTAGACTTAAATACATGTTTTATTAGTGATGTTCTCATTCTACACCTCTACAATTTCCTTTAAGTTTTTAATCAATAAATTAAGTTTTTCACTTTTAATGTATCCACACAACTTATTTAAAACTTTTTCTGTAAATAATTTATTATAATTACATTTAGCTTCATTGTAATAAGATTCTTTATTAGAATCTGTCAAAGATGTGTAGGCTATGCATTTACTACACCAATAACGTGCTACACAGTCATAACAATTAGTTAGATTAGACTTACCTATAGTTTTCAAATTTGTATTAACTTTATTAAAGGTTGTATCATCATTGTTGTAAATACTTCCCATGTAGAAATCCTCTCTATTTATATATGCTTGACATGGCCATATTTCTCCCTGGTGATCAATTAAAATTTCTCTTACCCCGGCATTACAAAAGTTATCATTATAATTTTTGTTAAAAAATAATAATAATGAAATTATCAAAGAACCTTCTACAGGCTGATTTTTAAGTATAGATTCAAAAGTGTTTTCGATAATCTGTTCAACATTTTCAGATTTGCATTTTGATGGTAAAGATATATTATTATCATCACTAAGAACATCAGCTATTAAAATATTTTTTATCCCATAATTATTGTAAAAGAAATCTAACAATTCTTGTTTTGAGTATTTTTCAAAGGATTGTTTTGTATATGTAGATTCTATTAGCTTTATAGCTTTAGATGTTTTTCTATTGATTTTATGAATATTTTCTGAAATTGTATCAAAAGTTCCATCTCCATTTTTATATTTTCTATAAATATCATTAATTTCTTTAGGACCATCTATACTACCAGTTATTTTAATACTATACTTATTAATCAAATTAATAATATCATCACTTAAAATTGTTAAGTTTGTTACAGCTGCAAAACTAGTGGGTTTTTGATCTGAAAAATATTTGCAAAAGTATTCAATTACAGGTACATTTAGAAATGGCTCTCCTCCAAAAAATGATATTTCATCAGCTTTGGGAAATTTAGTCGTGATATAATTACATATTTTTTCTGCCGTATCTATAGTCATTACCCCATCTTCATTATGATAATTACCTTGATTGGCATAACAATATGTGCAATTCAAATTGCAAGTATTACTTACATTTATTCTTATACTTTTTATGTAATCATTATACAATGGTTTTTCACTGCTTCTTTTAAAGAACATATTATACATTTCTAAAGTCTCATTGTCATTATTAATATCTAATTGTTCTTTATTAAAATATAAGTTATTAAATATTTTAAAATGTTTATCATCTAATTCAAAAATATCCATATTTGTTAAATCAAAAAGTATTTTAGAATCTTCATTGATATATACATTATTTTTAGAATAATACATAATACTCTCCCCTTATACATCCTTATGTTTATAAATAAAGATTTAAATAAATTTAAAAATAAAAGTATTATCCTTGC
>NZ_DHYX01000089.1:0-11192 GCF_002414285.1 Clostridium sp. UBA5119
ATCAACACCTGTAATTAACTCACCTTTTTCATATCTCCCCGGATATCCTTTCGAAGAGCCTATAACACAACAAGCTGTCTTATTTTTAAACTTAACTATATCATCACTAAGTTTTCCTTCTATTGCAGCTTCAATTATATCAATAAAACAACTCTCCATAAGAGGTAACACCACCTGTGTTTCTGGATCACCCATTCTAACATTATACTCTAAAAGATATACTCCTTTTTCGCAAATCATCAATCCAAAGAATATTATTCCTATATAGTCTAGATTTTCTTCCTGTATCCCCTTAAGCGTTGGCTTTAAAATATCCTCTTTAAAGGCTTTTAAAACACTTTCATTACAGTATGGGTTTGGAGCCACAGTTCCCATTCCACCTGTATTAAGTCCCTTATTATCCTCAAATATAGTTTTATGATCCTTAGATGATATAAATGGAATTATAGTATTTCCATCCGTAATACTTAATATTGAAGCTTCTACACCTAGTAAGAATTCTTCAATTATAATTTCCTTACCTGCTCCTCCAAAAGTATCATTAACCATGAAATCATTAATGGCTAAAATTCCTTCTTCCTTAGTTTCAGCTATAACAACTCCCTTACCTGCAGCAAGTCCATCAGCTTTTATAACTATTGGATATTCAGCCTTTTCCAAATACTCTAAAGCCTTCTTTGAATCTCTAAAAGCTTCATAAGCTGCAGTTTTAACTCCATATTTTTTCATGAATTCCTTAGCAAAGGTTTTGCTTCCTTCAAGAGTTGCTGCTTTCTTACTTGGTCCAAATATTTTTAGATTGTAACTTTTAAATAAATCTACTATACCATTACATAGGTATACCTCTGGTCCAACTACAGTTAAATCTATAGAATTTTCTATAGCAAAGTTTAAAAGTTTATCATTATCTGTTAAATTAATATTTTCACATTTATGTTCCATAGAAGTACCACCATTTCCTGGAGCACAATATATCTTTGAAATCTTATCACTCTCACCGAGTTTCCATGCTATAGCATGTTCTCTTCCACCATTTCCTATGACTAAAATTTTCATAAAATCACCTCAAGTTTAACTTATAGGATACTAATGTTTAAAATGTCTCATTCCTGATAAAACCATAGGTATGCCATACTCATTGCATGCCTCAATGCTCTCATTGTCTCTCATAGATCCACCTGGCTGAATTATTCCTTTTATATTATGTTTACTAGCTTCATCTACACAATCTCTAAATGGGAAGAACCCATCAGAAGCAAGGATTACTCCATCTCCAGCTCTATCTATAGCTTGAGTTGTAGCCCAAATTCTATTAACTTGTCCACCAGCTATTCCCTTAGCCATACCATCCTTAACTACTACTATAGCATTGGACTTTACATATTTACAAACCTTCATTCCAAATATCATATCACTCATATGTTCCTTTGAAGGTTTTGCTTCTGTAACTACTTTTACTTCCTCATAAAGCTTTCTATCTACATCCTGTACTAATATACCTCCATCTACAGAAATAACTTCTTTTTTATCACTTGGTTTACTCGTACATTTTATAACTCTTAGATTTTTCTTTGTTTTAAGTAGTTCTAAAGCTTCTTCTTCGAACTCAGGCGCAATAACAATTTCTAAGAAAGTTTTTTTCATTTCTTCTGCTGCCTCTTTAGTTACTTTAGTATTAATAGCTACTATACCTCCAAAAATTGAAACATTATCACAACTATATGCTTTACTATAAGCTTCTAAAGCAGAATCCCCCACCGCAACTCCGCATGGTGTATTATGTTTTAAAGCACAACAGGTAATTCCTTCAAATTCATTTACTACTTTCCAAGCTATATCCATATCCTTTATATTATTGTAAGAAAGTGCCTTACCATTTAATATTACAATATTATTAAGCATTCCAATTTTATTTGTATTAGTAAATACAGAAGCTTGTTGATGAGGATTTTCTCCATATCTTAAATCTTCCATTTTTTCATAAGATAAGGATAAATACTTATTTGAATGCTTATCCTTATTATCCATGTGGTTTAATAAGTATTCACATATTGCGCTATCATAGGCTGTGGTTAAGTTAAATACCTTCATAGCAAGATATTTACGAGTTTCAAAGGAAACTTCTCCACTTTCCTTCATTTCCTCCATAACTATTTTATAATCTTCTACATCACTTATTACTACCACATCTTTAAAGTTTTTAGCAGCACTTCTAAGCATTGTTGGACCACCTATATCTATAAATTCTACTGTTTCTTCAAAGGTTAATCCCTCATTAGCTTTTTCAAAGAAAGGATATAGATTAACACATACTAAATCTATAGTATCTATTTCTCTTTCTTTTAAAGTATTCATATGTTCCTCATTATCTCTAATAGCAAGGATACCTCCATGAACTCCAGGGTGTAGTGTTTTTACTCTTCCATCTAACATTTCCGCTGCCTTTGTAACTTCTGCTACTTCTTTAACTTCTATGTTATTTTTCTTTAAAAGACTATAGGTACCACCAGTAGATATAACTTCTATCCCATGCTCTACTAAGAATTTTGTAAACTCTACAATTTCATTCTTGTCATAAACACTTATTAAAGCTCTTTTCATAATTCCATTACTCCTTTATAATAACTTTTCTATCCTCTATAAAAATCTTATGCTCACTCATAAGCTTTATAGCTAATGGCAAAGCTTTATGTTCTTCTTCTAATATTCTATTTTGTAGCTTTTCTGGAGTGTCATCTGATTTTACATTTACTACATTCTGGATAATTATAGCTCCTGTATCTGTATTTTCATCTACAAAATGTACTGTACATCCACTAACTTTTACACCATAATCTATTGCAGCTTCATGAACTTTAATTCCATACATTTCTTTTCCACAAAAGCTTGGAATAAGTGAAGGATGAATATTAATTATTTTCTCTTTAAAACCATCTACTAAAGGAGCTGATATAATTGATAAATATCCCGCAAGAACAATTAAATCCACCTTATCCTTTAATACTTCATAAATTTTATTGCTTAGCTCTTTCTTATATATATTTCTATCTAAAACTAAAGTATCAATATTGTATGCTCTAGCTCTTTCTATTCCATAGGTTCCTTCTCTATCACTTATGACATACTTAATATTTACATCTTTTAAATATCCATTTTTAATGTTATCAATGATAGACTGGAGATTAGTTCCTCCACCAGAAACTAATACTGCTATATTAAGCAAACTCCTCCACCTCCAGTTTGTACTTTACCTATTTCATAAGCTTCTTCTCCAAGAGCTTTAAGTTCATTAATCACATCATTTTTAACAGAGCTATCTACCGCAAGAACCATACCTATTCCCATGTTAAATGTATTAAACATATGATACTCATCTACGCCTTTATTAATTAAATATTGGAATATAGGTTGTCTTGGGAAAGAGTCCTTTTTTATCTCTGCTGTAAAGTTATCTTTAAACATTCTTGGTACATTTTCATAAAATCCACCACCAGTTATATGTGACATTCCGTGGATATCAAATTTCTCCATAAGTGCTAATACTGGCTTAACATATATCTTTGTTGGTTCTAATAGAATTTCTCCTAAGGTTCTTCCTTCAAGGACTTCATCATAATTCTCAACAACTTTTCTTACAAGGGAATATCCATTACTGTGTACACCAGAAGAAGCTATGCCTATAAGTGCATCCCCTTCTTTAATTTTACTTCCATCTATAATTTTATCTTCATCTACAATACCAACAGCAAATCCTGCAAGATCATAATCTCCTAAATTATACATTCCTGGCATTTCTGCTGTTTCTCCTCCAATAAGTGAAGCATAACTTTGTAGACATCCTTCACTAACACCTTTTACAATATCACTAGCTATTAGAGAATCTAATTTTCCACAAGCAATATAATCTAGGAAAAATAAAGGCTTAGCACCATGACATAGAATATCATTAACACACATAGCTACACAGTCTATACCTACTGTATCAAATTTTTTAAGATTAATTGCAATTTCAATCTTAGTTCCTACTCCATCAGTACCTGAAACTAGTACAGGTTTTTTATATCCTTCCGGTAGCTTCATCATTCCAGCAAAACTTCCTATCCCATTTAAAACCGATGAAGTTAAAGTTCTTGCTGTATATTCTTTCATAAGTTTTACAGCTTTATAACCTTCTTCTATATTAACCCCTGCATCTTTATATGTTATCATTCTATATCACTCCTTACTAAAATTTAACTGGTGCTGATATTGGATACTCTCCATCAAAACATCCACAACAAAACCCATGGTCACTATCAAGACATTCTAATAAGTCTTCTTTTGAAAGATAGACTAGACTATCTGCTCCAATAACTTCCCCTATTTCTTTTTCATTCATTTTTTCACCTATAAGCTGACTTCTATAAGGTATATCAATACCATAATAACAAGGATATTTAACCATAGGAGAACAAACTCTAAAATGAACTTCTGAAGCCCCAGCTTCCTTAAGCATAGTTACCAATCTCTTACTTGTGGTTCCGCGCACTATAGAATCATCTATTAAAACCACTCTTTTACCAAAAACATTTTCTTTTATCACATTAAGCTTAACATTTACAGAAGCCTCTCTCTCTTCTTGTGTTGGGGCTATAAAAGTTCTTCCAATGTACTTATTCTTAATAAGTGCCATATCTATAGGTATACCTGATGCCTTTGCATATCCCATTGCAGCTGACATTCCTGAATCTGGTACCCCAACTACTATATCAGCTTCCACAGGTGCCACTTCATAAAGCTTAATTCCTGCTTTATATCTAGAATTATTAACACTAATTCCATCTATAACACTATCTGGTCTTGCAAAATATATATATTCAAAGGAACAAGTGGCAAGCTTAGATTTTTCACCAAACTTTATGGATTTTACACCTTCTTCATTAATTACAACTACTTCACCAGGCTCAACATCTCTTATAAATTCAGCACCTGTAGCATTAAGTGCACAACTTTCTGATGCTAATACATAACTTTCATTTATTTTACCAAGGCATAGTGGTCTAATTCCATAAGGATCTCTGACTCCTATTAACTCATTTTCAGTTAATATTACAATAGCAAAGGAACCTTTTATTGCTTGCATAGAATCAATTACACTTTGAAGTATACCTTTCTTAGCCCCTCTAGAAATAAGGTTTATAATTACCTCAGTATCAGTAGATGTTTGAAACATACACCCTGATTCTTCTAAAAGTTCTTTAATGATATCAGCATTAGTTAAATTTCCATTGTGAGCTATAGCAATGTTTCCTAGCTTAAATTTTCCCATAAGCGGTTGAGCATTTTTTAATGAACTTCCTCCTGCTGTAGAATACCTTACATGCCCAATTGCACCATACCCCTTTAATTCCTTTAGGGTTTTCTTACTAAATATTTCAGATACAAGACCCATATCCTTATGGCANNCTATTCCTGCACTTTCTTGACCTCTATGTTGAAGGGCATAAAGACCATAATATGTTCTTTTTGCCACATCTAAATTATCCTTTTTACTATATATACCATATACTCCACACTCATCATGAAATTTATCTTCATCATAACACTCATATCCATCGTAACTAGAAGCCTTAAACTTAAAATCCATTACTGTTTCCTCCTAAATAATACTCTTGCCAATGATTAATTACTTAATTCTTTCAAGCACCTTTGTATATCCTTCTACTAAATCTCCTAGCTCTCTTCTAAATCTATCTTTATCAAGTTTTTCTCCTGTTTTAATATCCCATAATCTACATGTATCTGGAGAAACTTCATCTGCTAGTAATATTTGTCCATTAAGTTTTCCAAATTCCAATTTAAAATCTACTAATTTTATATCTTGGTTTAAGAAAAATTCAGTAAGTATTTTATTTACCTTAGAAGCTTGGTCATATATATAATCAAGTTCCTCTTTTGTAATTATTCCTAAGGCCATAGCATGATAGTCATTCATTAAAGGGTCTCCTAAATCATCATTTTTATAGCTAATTTCAAGTACCGTAGTCTTAAGCTCTGTACCCTCTTCAACCCCATATCTCTTAGCCATACTTCCAGCAGCTATATTTCTAACTATAACTTCTAGCGGAATTATATCTACCTTCTTACATATTTGTTCTCTATCACTAATTTTTTCAACAAAGTGAGTCTTTATTCCTTTTTCTTTTAGCATTTCAAAGATTATAGAACTGATAGTATTATTTAGTATTCCCTTTGAAGATATTGATGCCTTCTTCTCGCCATTAAAAGCTGTTGCATCATCCTTGTAGTAAACTAGTACTTCATCTTCCTTTTCAGTTTTAAATATTCTCTTTGCTTTTCCTTCATAAATAAAATTTTTCATATCCATTATAATTCTACCCCCGCTTCATTTTCCTTTATAAAATTTTCTTTCATACTTTTTCTATATTCCTTTAATTTATCTTTAATTTCTGGGTATTTTACTGAAAGCATTTGTACTGCCATCATTCCACCGTTATAACTATTATTTATTCCTACAGTAGCCACTGGAATTGATTTTGGCATCTGTACTATTGAATAAAGAGAGTCCACGCCATTTATAGCTGCATTTATTGGAACCCCGATTACTGGTATAATAGTTTTTGAAGCTATAACTCCTGGAAGATGAGCTGCTAGCCCTGCTCCAGCTATAATTGCTTCACACCCTTCTTCCTCTAACTTTTTTAAAACTTCTGTTAATTTTTCTGGTACTCTATGAGCTGACAACACATGAGCTTGGAAAGGGATATCAAATTCTCTTAAGCATTTTGCTGCACCTCTCATTACCTCTGTATCTGACTTACTTCCAAATATAATTGCTACCTTCATTTAGTTTTCCTCCAAATCTAAAAATTTTATTTAAAATACTTCACTCCACTCTGGAAGATTTTCATATCATGTTCACCTAATACATTTTTTATAACACCATTTCCTACTCTCTCACTATGAGCCATCTTTCCAAATACTCTTCCATCTATACTTGTGATTCCTTCAATTGCATATACAGATCCATTTGGGTTAAAACTTATATCATAGGTTGGATTACCGCTATTATCTACATACTGAGTTGCAACCTGACCATTTTTAAATAATTCTCTAACCACATTTTCATTGGCAACAAATCTTCCTTCACCATGAGAAATTGGAATTTTATAAATTTCACCTTCATTACACTCACTAAGCCATGGTGATTTATTACTCACTATTTTAGTATTTACTATAGTACTTTGGTGACTTCCAATTAAATTATGGGTTAAAGTTGGGCTATCTTCAACAATATCCCTTATTTCTCCATAAGGTACAAGTCCTAGTTTTATAAGAGCTTGGAATCCATTGCAAATTCCTAGCATCAAGCCATCTCTATTGTTTAATAACTCCATAACAGCATTTCTAACTCTTTCATTTCTAAATATGGCATTTATAAACTTACCTGAACCATCTGGCTCATCTCCCGCTGAAAATCCTCCAGGTAACATAATTATTTGAGATTCTTTTATATTTTTCTCCATATTTAATATAGATTGCCCTATATGTTTAGGAGATAAATTATTAAATATTACAGTTTCAACCAATGCTCCTGCTTTTAAGAAAGCCCTCTCACAATCATATTCACAGTTTGTTCCAGGAAAAATGGGAATAAGCACCTTAGGTTTTGCAATCTTAATCATTGGTGATACTTTTAAACTTTCATCTCTTTTGCTTCTATCAATTAAAATTTCGTCCTTCATTTCAAGATGATTTATTTTATCTTTTCCGTAATTTTTATTGAAAATTTCTTCAAGGCCATCTTCATATGAACTAGCTAACTTATTTAAGTTAATTTTTTCATTTACTCTTACTATTGCATGTTCTTCTATTGTATCTCCAAGATAAATTATGTTTTCATTATTCATATTAAAATCCTGGTTAACTTCTAGTATGATAGATCCATACCCAAATCCTTTAAACTGCTCCATGGATACTTTATCATTTAATTCAATACCTATGTTATTTCCAAAGCACATTTTAGAAATAGCTTCTAAAGCACCACCATAATTTATGCTTCCACTTGCTAAAATTTTTCTTGACTTTATTAGTTCACTTACCAATCTATAGTTATTATTTAACACTTTAAAATCTGGAGTAAAATCTTCCTTTATAGGAGCATTTACAACTATAACTTTACTTCCAACTTTCTTAAAGTCATTACTTATTGTATTTTCTGTGTTTCCTGTAGTCACAGCAAAACTTATTAATGTAGGCGGAACCTTTAGGTGTTTAAATGTTCCAGACATACTATCCTTGCCACCTATTGCTGCTATTTCTAAATTGTGCTGCGCATAAAGCCCTCCTAGTAATGCTGCAAATGGTTTTCCCCACTTTTTAGGGTCATCTCCTAACTTTTCAAAATATTCTTGGAAAGAAAGGTGAATTCCATTTATATCTCCACCTAAAGCTACTAGTTTAGTAACACTCTCTACCACTGCATATAATGCTCCATGGAAAGGACTCCATTTCGAAATTTTAGGATTAAAACCATGGGCCATTAAAGCTGTAGTAGTAGTTTCTCCATTTTCCACTGGTATCTTAAATACCATCCCATCCACTTGAGTTCTTTGAGTTTCTCCTCCATATGGCATTAATACTGTATTTCCTCCTATGGTGGAGTCAAATATATTCATAAGACCCTTTTGTGACATCACATTTAAGTCCTTAGACACTTCTTCAAAAGCTTCCTTTAATGATAACTTAGTATTTTTCTTGTTAAAGTAGTTATATTCTTCTTTTGGTGCAGTAACCTGAACCTTACCATAAGTACTAGCCCCATTTGTATCTAAGAAATCTCTCTTTAGATTAACTATTTCTGTTCCTTGCCATGTAATAATCATGGATTTTTCTTCAGTAACCATTGCCACTACTGTAGCTTCTAAATTTTCTTCCTCACAAAGAGTTATAAATTTCTTTACATCTTTTTGCGAAACCACTACAGCCATTCTTTCTTGTGACTCTGATATAGCTAATTCAGTTCCATCTAAACCTTCATATTTTTTCTTAACTTTATCTAAGTTAATTTTAATACCATCGGCAAGTTCTCCAATAGCTACAGAAACTCCACCAGCGCCAAAATCATTACATCTCTTTATCAATGTTGTAACTTCATTTTTTCTAAATAATCTCTGGATTTTTCTCTCTGTAGGTGCATTCCCCTTTTGAACTTCTGAACTACAGTTATCAATGGATTTTTCATTGTGCTCCTTAGATGATCCTGATGCTCCACCAATTCCATCTCTTCCTGTTCTTCCGCCAAGTAATATTACTACATCTCCTGAAGTTGGCACTTCTCTAATAACATTTTTTGCAGGAGCTGCTCCAAGCACTGCTCCCACTTCCATTCTCTTAGCTACATACCCTTCATCATAAATTTCCCTTACATATCCTGTAGCAAGTCCAATTTGATTTCCATAGCTACTATATCCCTTTGCTGCTTCCTTAGTAATCTTTCTTTGTGGAAGCTTACCTAATAAAGTTTCCTCTATGGCTTTTCTTGGGTCTCCAGAACCAGTAATTCTCATAGCTCCAAATACATAACTTCTACCTGATAGTGGATCTCTTATGGCTCCTCCNNGACAAGTTGAGGCGCCTCCAAAAGGTTCAATTTCTGTTGGATGATTATGCGTTTCGTTTTTAAACATTAGAAGATACTTTTCTAGCTTACCATTAACATCCACATCGATAACTATACTACATGCATTTATCTCTTCAGATTCATCTAATTTTTCAAGTTTTCCATCTTTTCTTAGCTTCTTCATAGCTATAACTGCCATATCCATCAAAGTTATTGGCTTTTCTCTATCTTTATATAATTCGCTTCTGTAATTTTTATATATTTCAAAACCTTTTTTTACAGGCTCTATATAATTTCCTTCTTCAAAATCTACATCTGTCAATACTCTTTGAAAAGTGGTATGTCTACAGTGATCTGACCAATAAGTATCTAATACTTTGATTTCTGTAATTGTAGGATTTCTATCTTCTTTTTTAAAATAATCTCTTATAAGAGCTATATCTCCAATATTAAGAGATAACCCTCTTTCCTTTAAAAAATTCTGCAATTCACTTTCTTTCATATTTATAAATCCATCTATTATCTCTACTTCTGATGGCAATTGTTGGTCTTCCATTATAATTTCTTTTTTCTTTAGGGAACTTTCCTTAGAATCTACAGAATTAATATAATAATTCTTAATTTTCTTAAGTTCTTCTTGGGTAATCTCTCCATATAAAGCTATTACTTTCGCTGTCTTAACTTGTGGAGCTTCCTTTTGTGTAATTAATTGAATACATTGAGCTGCTGAATCAGCCCTTTGATCATACTGACCTTCATGATATTCAACTACAAAGTAATTACTTCCTTCTAAATCTATATCTTCCTCATATATATTATCGGTATTTTTTTCACTTAATACGGTATGTTTTATTGCTTCTAACTCTTCACTTGTAATACCACAAATGTCATATTTATTTATTAACCTTATATCCTTTATGCTTTTTATTGATAATAAGTTTTTAACTTCTCTTAACACTTCTTGTGCATCCTTATTAAATTCTGATTTTTTTTCAACATAAATGGTGAATATTTTATTCATTTAACGTATCCCCCTTTAATATATACGAACATTACATAATATAACTCATTTATTATTCGTCTTTATTTATATAATAATACAAACTTCAAAAAAAATAAACCTTTATTTGAAAATTTCATATTTTTTTTATATGTGCTATACATATAANNAATTTTAGATTTTTTCAAAATATTTTATGAATAAATTGTGAAGAAAAATAAAAGCGCCTATGGAATACTATTTATATCCATAGATGCTTTTATTAAATATATATTTTTTATCTATATTTACCCAAAGAAGCTGCTCCTATAATACCACCATCATTTCCAATATCAGATAATAAAATTTTCCCTACATCCATACCTTTATAATAAGTTATTTGAGATACTTTTTCCCTTAACATAGAAATAAGATACTCTCCTGTAGCTGATAACCCACCTCCTATGACAAAAACTTCAGGATCTATTATAGAAATAATATTCATAATCCCTATAGCTAAATAATTTGTCATTCTACCAATTACTTTACAAGCTACCTTGTCTCCTGCCTTAGCTTGGTCAAATATAACTT
>NZ_DHYX01000089.1:11203-14708 GCF_002414285.1 Clostridium sp. UBA5119
AATACTATTTAAATTACCTTTAACTTCAGTCATAATTGCTGAATCATTTCCTTCTTCAATCAGTTTTCTTGCATGCTTTATTATAGCTGTAGATGAGGAAAAAGTTTCTAAACATCCATTTCTTCCACAATTGCAATTATAATAATTTTCACCCACTATCATATGCCCAATTTCAGAACCTATTCCATGAAACCCATCATATACCTGTCCATTAATTATTACGCCTCCACCAATACCGGTTCCTAATGTTAGTAAAACTCCCGTATGATAGCCTTTCATAGCTCCAACTACCAATTCAGCTACTCCAGCTACAGTAGCATCATTACCTACGAAAACCGGAATACTTAATTTCTCCTCAATAGCACTCTTAATATCTACATTATTCCACCTGAGATTTACACAATCAATTATGATTTGGCTTTTAGGATCCACTATTCCAGGTATGCCTATTCCTATACCTTGTATATGAGATTTAGGTATATTATTAACATTTATAGTCTTAGAAATCAAAGCTATTATATCTTCAATAATGTCATTGAATCCGCTTTCCCTTTTAGTAGGAATTGAATCTTTGAATATTAACCTATTTTCACTATCCACAATACCAATCCCTACGTTAGTTCCCCCTAAATCTATTCCAATATACATATAAATCTCCTCCTATAGATCCCAATATACATATTATTAAATTAATTAAATTAATTACGTTAATACTTATCAATAATAAAATCAACATACAGTTACTGTTTAACTTTATTTCATATAATGATAAATTAACTCCTTTATATAAGCAAAACTTTCTCTTACATAAAAATTCAATGATGTAATTATTTCATTTTTAGCACTATAACAATATATCTTTAATCCCGTATTAATTCCTATGTACTTAGCTCTAAACATGTGGAATCTATTGGTTATTAATGTAACACTTATATTGTCCTTTTCTTTACTTTTATTCTCCATTATTATTTTTGAAAACTTAAAATTCTCATAGGTATTAGTAGACTTTTCTTCCATTATAATATTATTCTCATCTACTCCATTACTTACTAAATATCTCTTCATAGCAAGAGCTTCAGTGATATCCTCATCTTTACCCATGCCGCCACTAACTATAATAGGTATATTATCATGGATTTTATTATATTCTACAGCTTTATCTAGTCTAAAACGTAAAGATTTAGATATTTGTTCCTTATTTATTCCAGCTCCTAATACTAAAACATAATCTGTAATACTGTCATCCTCAATAGTGCCAGTATATATAATTAATCCTTCCAATACAAAAAAAATTATAAGACCTATAGAAACAAATGCAGTTAATACTTTTCCCCATGAATTTTCTATAAGGTTATTTTTTAAAATCCAATGAGTTATATAACTCAATATAGCTACTATTAACCAGAACCATGCAAAGGCTATATGGAAGTTAAATATCTTTAAAATACAATAATATACAATAGCAAACCATCCTATGTACACAAATATGTGGCATAATTTAAACTTATTCATAAAAATGTCCTCTTTTCACTATTTTTATATGGGTAGCTATATAGTTTACTATAAAGAATGTAACCACACCACTAAAATCAATTAGTACATCTCTTACTTCAGAGCTCCTACCTACAATAAAACTTTGCAAGAACTCATCGCTTAAAGCCACTAATACACAAGATAATAGAATAAAAGAGTTATTTTTCTTCTCATTGAAAGCCCCACAGGTGATGGTAACTAAACCACCCAAAATGAAATATTCTGTAAAATGAGCTCCCTTCCTAACTATCACAGTAAATACTTCCTCCTTAGATTCATCTAATTTCAAAGTACTTAATATAACATTTACTATTTTAGAGCTAGAACTTGAAGATTCCACCGCCGGTTGAGATGACATATAAAATATAAAGCTAATCCAGAAAATAGTTATAAGCAATAGTATGTTTTTTTTCTTAATATCCTCCACCCCTTTCAACAATTTTAAATTTTATTTCAATAGTTCATATATAGCCATCGCGTATATTTCTACTAAATCCATAAATTCATCCAAAGTAATAAACTCATCAACTGCATAATCTAACCCCTTATTTCTAGGAAGTATAGGTCCAAAGGATACCAGATTACTCAAGACTCTTGCATAGGTTCCTTTTGAACTTACGTAAGGCTGTGAATCTTCATCACCAGTAACTTCTCTATAAGCCTTCATAAGTTTTTTTACTACAAAGCTATCTTTAGAAAAGGAAACTGACCTTAGATGACTTAGATTTTTTATTTTAAGAGAAGAATACTTGAAACCATCTTTAACTAATTCTAATACATCACTATATACATATGATATAGGATAGTTGATATTAACCTTTATATCAACTCTATCACTAGTTAAATTTATGGTGCTCACATTAAAAGTAAAGTTACCAGAATCTTCATCTTGTAATTTACAATTTATTTTTTCTCCATTATATGAAGTAGAAATTAATCTATTATATTCATGAACAAATTCTCTTTTATCAATAAACTCTTCAAAATTCTCAAGAAACTTAAGTCCATAGGATATGGCATTTACTCCTTTATCTGGGTTGTTACTATCAGCTTCCTTACCTATAAATTCTATATTCATAAGTTTATTTTGGCTTATAGTTTCATATTTTATGTTTTCAAGTTTTGAAAACCTTTTTAGCTCCGTTTCAATTTTATCTTTAAATATATCTTCACAACTAAGTATAATACTAACTTTAGACGGTACAGTATCTATACTTTGTCCTCCAACTATTTGTACTATATTGATAGGGGCATCAAAGCCACCTGAAAATTCCATATGAAGATCAAAATTAATTATACCCTTTTCTCCATATATTACAGGAAATATACCATCTGGAGTAAACCCTATATCTGGAGCTACTTCATATTCCTTATAATAATTTATGCTTTTTATTCCTGTCTCCTTATCCGCCCCCACAATCATTCTAATTTTTTTTCCTTCTGGAATTAAAGCTTCATCCTTTAAGAATTTCATAGCGTATAGACAAGCTATTAAAGGTGCCTTTGCCTTTACAATACCTCGTCCATATATCTTACCATCATAAATTTCTCCTGAAAATGGGGGTTTTGTCCACCCTGTTCCTTCTTCATTCACATCTACATGACATAAAACACCAATTGTATAATCACCACATCCAGCATCTACTTGGCCACAGTATCCACAAAAGTTTTGACTTTTAAATCCCATATCTTTAGCTTTGTCTAACACAAACCTAAGGCTCTTGTGAACCTCTTCCCCGAAAGGCATATTAGGTTTTTTATGAGAAGCTACACTTCTTATTTTTACTAACTCTATTAAATCTTTTATAATATACTCTTTATTTTCATTTATATGTTCATTAAACATAAATAACTTTAGAAGTTTGTACCAATAAGTACTGTACTTACTAAAGTTCACCTCCTTATATTTGAAAAACTTTTATACCTTACAATAAATTGAGTTCTTTGCTTCAGATGGAGTTTTTACTCCCAT
>NZ_DHYX01000052.1:0-3214 GCF_002414285.1 Clostridium sp. UBA5119
AAATAAATAGATAAACTTCTATAAATCCTAGAAGTTTATCTATTTATTTTTATAAAATTTATTTTAATTAATTTGTAAAATGAGAATAAATTCTAATAGTCAGAATCTGAATTACATAAATTGTTTACAATTGCTATAGATGCACTGGCACCAAGTCTATTTGCACCAGCATTTATAACCTTCATTGCATCTTCAGTAGTACGAACGCCACCAGAGGCTTTTACTCCCATATTAGGTCCAACAACCTTTCTCATTAGAGTTATATCTTCAGGAGTTGCTCCACCTGTACTAAATCCAGTTGAAGTTTTTACAAAGTCTGCACCTGCTTCTTGCGATAATTCACAAGCCTTAACTTTTTCTTCTTCAGTTAATAGGCAAGTTTCTAAAATAACTTTAACTATAGCCTTTCCTTTAGCTGTATCAACAATTTCTTTTATATCATTTCTCACAAAGTTGTAATCTTTATCCTTTAAAGCTCCTACGTTGATAACCATGTCTATTTCATTTGCTCCAAGTTCGATAGCTCTAGCTGTTTCGAAAGCCTTAGATTTAGTATCCATAGCTCCTAGCGGAAAACCTACCACTGTGCACACAAGTACTCCAGAGTCTTTTAGTTCCTTTGCTACCAACTCAGTATAACAAGAGTTTACACATACTGACTTGAATTTATATTCCTTTGCTTCTTTGCAAATTTTTATAACCTGATCCTTGGTTGTTTCAGCTTTTAAAATAGTATGATCAATCATTGATGCTATATTCATTTTTATACCTCCTAATGGTTATAATTGATTTTGTATGATCTATATGTGAATATTATTAACTTTATATAGTAAAATATATCTTTATTAATATAACTTTCATCACATTTTAAAAAGTTTAATTTAACTTTTTAATCATCTTAAAAGAATACTTATCTTGTTTTTTATTTAGTTTAGAACTAAGTACATAAGAAATTACCATGGCTACTAAAGCCAGTAGCACTGAATATACTTCAGAGTTAGCTAAATTAAGCTTATTAAATATGTATAGACATATTATAAGAGTAATTACTGTAATAATGGTAGGGAAGGCATAGGCCCAAAATGTCATGTTGCTAAAAACCTTATTATCCATTGATACTAAAACTCTTTCACCAACAGTAGCATGTTCTGTATTTTTCAATTCTACCAATATAGTATCTTTAGGACATCCAGATTTACAAGAGGAACATCCACCACCACAACCACCTTTTTTTACAAAAGCAACAGTAGCTATATCTCCATTAATTTTCTTTATAATACCTTCTTCTTGCACGAAATCACCTCCAAATAAATATAGAAGGCTAAAAAGCCTTCTATATTATAACATAAAATTAAATTTATTTATACTGTAGCATTGTTATTTTCAGAAGAAGTAGCTTCACTAGCTGCCTTAGCAGGAGATGGTACTGCTTCTTTTTTTAATGCAGGTTTTCTAAGGTTTAATATGGAGTTCTTTGGACATTTATTTGCACATATTCCACAGCTAACACATTTTGTGTAATCAAATACTGGAATATTATTTACTATCTCGATAGCATCTTTAGGGCAGTTTTTCATACAGATACCACAACCGATACAGCCTACATCACAAACATCCATAACTTCTTTACCTTTATTTTTGTTATTACAATCTATTCTAACCTTAGATTTTTTAGGCACAAGATGAATCAATGTTTTTGGACAAGCAGATATACAAGCACCACAAGCGACACATTTTTCTTCATCTATAGAAGCTACACCATTAACTATAGATAGTGCACCAAATTCACAAGCCTTCACACAAGAACCTAGACCTAAGCATCCAAATTCACAAGCTTTAGAACCACCACCAGGAGCTACGGAAGCTTGGTTACAGTCTAAAATTCCTACATAGTTATATTTTTCTTTTGCAACATCAGAAGTTCCTTTACATCTTACAAAAGCTACCATTGGTTCAGCTGTTGATGCTTCAACTCCAAGAATTGAAGATATCTTTTCAACTGCCTCAGCACCTCCAGGGCTACATTTGTTAGTTGCAGCTGTACCCATAACTACAGCTTCTGCATAAGCATCACATCCAGCAAATCCACATCCACCACAGTTTGCACCAGGTAAACATTCTCTTACTAGAGGGATTCTTTCATCAACTTCTACTTTAAATTTACTGTTTGCATATCCTAATAGGGCTCCAAATACTAATCCAAGACCACCTAGGCTGACTACTGGATATACTAAATTTGATAAATCCATTTAAATTCCCTCCTTTAAACTAAACCACTGAATCCATAGAATGCAATAGCCATTAATCCAGCTGTTATTAGAGAAATTGGTAACCCTCTAAAAGCAACAGGCATATCAGTATTATCTTCCATTCTCTCTCTTAAACCTGCAAGTATCACTATCGCTAGTACATATCCAAGAGCTGCTCCAATAGTATTAGATAATGATTGAGCTAATCCATACTGTTTATCTATGTTTGTAACAGCAACACCAAGTACTGCACAGTTAGTTGTGATAAGAGGTAAGAAGATACCTAGAGATCTATAAAGACCAGGCTGGATTTTCTTAATAACAATCTCAACAAATTGTACTAATGCTGCAATAACAAGGATAAAAGCTAATGTTGATAGATATTCCATTTTAAATGGAACTAAAATTAACTTATTTACCACGAAGGTAATAAGAGTAGCTAGTAACATTACAAAGGTAACAGCTGCACCCATACCTTTAGCAGTTTCTGTCTTTTGAGAAACTCCAAGGAAGGAACATATACCTAGAAACTGCCCTAATATTACGTTGTTAACTAAAAGGGCTCCTATAAATATAGTAAATAATTCTTTCATTAAATTTCACCTTCCTTATTTTGTAGTTTCAGATTTTTTAGCTTTTGAAATCTTATATTGATTCAAGCATGCTAAAAGTATACCAAGAGTTATGAAAGCTCCAGGAGCAGATGTCATAACCATAGCTGGAACATAAGATTTTGGTAGGAATTGTATTCCGTAGAATGTTCCATTACCAAGAACTTCTCTAAAGGTTGCTAATACAACTATAGCAAGTCCAAATCCAAGTCCCATACCAATAGCATCAAAAATTGAAGGTAATACTTTATTTTTTGATGCATATGCTTCAGCTCTACCTAAGATAACACAGTTAACTACTATAAGAGGTAAGAATATTCCAAGAGACTTATATAAGTCAGGAATATAAGCTTG
>NZ_DHYX01000090.1:0-1296 GCF_002414285.1 Clostridium sp. UBA5119
ATGATTTAAAAGCTTTAAACTCTGTCTTGTATCTTCACATGCAATTATATCTACACTTTTTAAAGTTTCAAGAGCCCTAAGAGTTATATCTTTTAGATTTCCTATTGGAGTAGGTATTAAATATAATTTACCACTCACTTTTACTCACCTCTTCTATTTTTTGTCTTATTAATCTAACCATTGTGAATTATACATTGCTTTAATTTCCTCTGAATAAGAATCATCCTCCATATGTACATATAATGGGTCTTCTATTTTTAAGAATGCTCCCCCATCCCTTTGTCCTTCTACTAATAATATATTAGGCGCCTTTCCTGGTTTAGGATGAATAAATCTTATTCTCTTTGGTTCTATTTTATACTTTCTCATAAGAGTAAATATATCTACTATTCTATCTGGTCTATGTACCATAAAAAATTTACCGTTATCCTTTAATAACGTCCTAGCTGCCACTATAACATCTTCTAATGTGCAGCATACCTCATGTCTAGCAATGGCATTCTTATCACTTTCATTGAGTATTCCAGAGCTATATAACTTATACGGTGGATTTACAGTAACTATATCTACTCTACCTAATGATTTTAAAAGTTCTTTATCCTTTAAATCCCCATCTACGAACTTAATCTCATCACTAAAATTATTATACATAGCACTTCTATTTGCCATTTCAGCAAACTCGCCTTGTATCTCTACACCCTTTATTACTCCACATTGACTCTTCCCTTTAATTATAAATGGAATTATTCCTGTTCCACTACACAAGTCAATAACAGTTGCATTTCTTTTTACCTTAGCAAAATTGGCTAAAAGTACTGCATCAACTCCAAATCTAAATCCCTCTTTTTTTTGTATGATATGAATACCCTTTAATTGTAAGTCATCTAACGTTTCATCTATGTTTATTAAACTCATAATATAAAATTCCTTTCTAATACCCAAATTACACATATCTTATTATATAATAAGTTGCTATGTTTTTCATCTTATCCATAATATCTATAAAATAACTACTAATTATCCTAAAATATACTTTGAAAATTACAAAATCCCCTTGAGTAGTTATAAATTTTTAACCATCAAGGGGAAACCTTTTTATTTTTACATACTATAATATAGGGGGATGCAATATGTTTTTTCTAGCATTTTATAAATAATATATACTAAATAAGACATATTGCATTTAGGGTTTATATTTATGATTTAATTTGTCATTTATCCAATGACTACTAACTCTAATACATCCATCTTATTCAAAGTGGGAGTAAAGAGCTACTACGTCCCTGGATAACGATT
>NZ_DHYX01000090.1:1380-6344 GCF_002414285.1 Clostridium sp. UBA5119
CTAAGAACTCTGTTTATATTATTACCAGTATCAATAGGAATATACAGTTGTATTTAATTTATTACTTAAGTAGTAGTAATAACTAATAGTTTAATTTAATATAATACAATAATCATTCAGTATAATCAATTAAGAAAGGTTTGCATTATGGAAATATTATTTTACCCCTTTTCATCAATAGATTTTCAATCAAGTACTTCTATATTGTTAGATGCATCATTTCTGTTAAGTTTAGTTTATGATGATGATATAAAACATACTGAATGTATAGAAGTATTCAGAATATTACTCAATAACCAGTGCAAACTTTTAGTTACAAATATAATTTCTGCTGAAGTTTTAAATCAAATTATGTATAAAATATTTATGATAGATATACGTCACAAAATTGATAAAGAAAGCGCGTTTAATTCTCAAACAAATATAAAACAAATTATATCATCCTTTAGTAAATATGACAGAAAAATTATAAAGGATAAAAGAATAGATAAGCTAAGAGAAATTCCATATAAAAAGTATTTTGATAACCTATCTAAAAACAGTTCTAAAAGAGATCTTCTAAGTATTTATTATAAGACTGCTGTAACCATGCACAATCAACTTGAAAACACCGTTAAATACGAATATGTTGAAATAAATAAGCTCTGTATGAGTAAGACTAAAGAAATAATGATTAAAAACCTATTGTCTATAAATGATGCTACTCATATAGCTACTTGTATATGTCATAATATACATTATTTATTAACTCTAGATAGTGACTTTGTTTATGCCAATTGTGATTCTGTTAAAATATTAAAAATATAGCCATGTAGTATTTCTACATGGCTATATTTCAGCCTATAAACCCTTAAAACTGTTTTATAGGCTATGGTATTACTTCAGATATCTCCTTAATCTAAAGTTAATTTATTCATATATTATTTATTAGGTATACATAACGTGTCTTCAACTTTTATTGTATTCTCATTTAGGTTATTATGTGCTTTAATTAATTCAATTCCATCCATTATATCCATATTGGATAAATACTCCTTAGATATGCTAAATAATGTATCGCCTGATTTAACAACATACTTAATGTGATCAGTATGTTCTGCTGCATTAGCTGAAGCTACCTCTTCTGATTTTTGGTCTGATTTTTTTTCTCCTGTTACCAATGAAGTTTCATAAGATATAATAAGTTTTTGTCCTGATGAAATAATATCATCTTTACTCATATTATTCCTTGTTAATATTTCTGCAACTACTTCATTTGGGTCAGAGCTTGGCATATAAGTTCTAGCTATACTATAAAGTGTATCATTAGCTTTTATTGTATAGTATCCTTCTTTTACTTCTTCCATACCTGTATCTTTTTTATCTTCTTGTTCTAGTGTAGTTTTATCATTGACCTTTGTGCTATCAGTATTCTCTTTATTTTCATTTATAGCTTCATTAGTCTTTGAGTCAGTGGTTGTAGCTGGTTTGTTACTAGTTTCTTTATTTTCATCTTTATTTCCTATATAGCTTACAGAAAAAAATATTCCACCCAAAACAATTGCACAGCTTATAGCTATTATTATTTGTTTTTTAAATTTCATAATTAACACCTCTCTATATTTTAATACTACTATTTAAATAATTAACAAATTTATATAAAATATACATGTTTAATTAATTTTGTTTATTTTTATGCAAAAAAAATCCTTGTAGCTTTATATCTACAAGGATTCTGAATAATTATATAACTGTGTAACCACTATTCTCTATGGATTCAATTATATCATCTATGTTTATAAAATAATTGTCATAAACAATTTCTACTTCTTTTTTAGCTTTGTGTATTCCACAGGCTATAACCCCTTCATTGGCGGATATGGCATTCTTAACTCTTGTAACATCTTTACTTGTAACCATATCACAAACTTTAAGTGTGGTCTTCATATCCTTCCTCCTAATTTTCTTTAAATAGCTCTTTAATTAGTGTAGGGTCTTCAGCTTGATTTTCTAATTCCTTTAAATCAATTTCATTAATTATATCTTCATAGCTACCAGATATTAATGTTAAATCATTTATACTAACTACTTTAATATCATCTTCACCATCTTTTATGTTTACTTTTACTTTTACCGCCTCTTTAACTACACTATTAGAAACTACTTCTCCTTTTCCATAGCATGTATCTACTATAGAACCTACCTTAGGTAATCTTTTTCTTATCCCTTCATATGTTTCTTGCTCATAATTTAAACAACACATAAGTCTTCCACATATTCCTGATATTTTAGTCGGGTTTAAAGACAGGTTTTGTTCCTTTGCCATTTTTATTGATACTGGGGCAAATTCACCTAAAAATGTAGAGCAACATAGACTTCTTCCACAAGGTCCAAGACCTCCAGTCATCTTAGCTTCATCCCTAACTCCAATTTGTCTTAATTCTATTCTAGTTCTAAAAATTGATGCCAGATCCTTAACTAATTCCCTGAAATCTACTCTACCATCTGCTGTAAAATAGAATATTACTTTATTATTGTCAAAAGTATATTCTACATCTATAAGCTTCATAGTTAAATCATGAGCCTTTATTTTCTCAAGACATATCTTAAAAGCTTCTTCTTCCTTTTCTTTATTAGTTTTATTTGCATTTATATCTTCCTCCAAAGCTTTCCTTATTACATTCTTTAAAGGAGCTACAATTTCACCTTCTCTGAGTTCCTTCATGCCAACTACACACTCACCAAACTCAATTCCTCTTGCGGTTTCAACAACTACAAAGTCACCCTTTTTTATATCCAAATCACCAGGATTAAAATAATATATCTTACCTGCTTTTTTAAATCTTACTCCTATTACTGTTATCATATTTAAACCTCCTGCATTCTCAAAACCATCGTTATAAATGCCAATGACGAGTTTACATTATTTTTTAAAGTTTTTCTTGTATCATCTATAACTTTAATCATACCATTTAATTTACTTAATGAAAATATATTAACTAAATCTTTAATATCTGATATTTTATCAATATTTATTATAAGCTCTTCATCTCCAACTTCTTTATAAATAATTATATCTCTTATTATAGTTATAATTACATCTAAAATTTCCTCTTCCATATTTCTATTATCATTAAAAAACTTTTCATACAATAAAGAGGTTTCATAATCTTTATCCTTAATTTTATATATAAGTTCAAAAATTGTATTTCTTATTAAACTAAAATCCTCATTTTCTATTAAACTCTCTGCTTTTCCTGGTATTCCTTTTGCAAAAGAAATAGCCACTAACATCTTATTTTCTTCAATTTCTGTGTATCTATTCTTAAGAAATAAAATCATCTCTTCCTTTGATAGTGGTTTTAGTTTATGTATGCCACACCTGGATTTAATTGTATCCAACATGCTTTCTAATTCTTCACACAATATAAATATATAAACATTAGCCGGTGGTTCTTCTATAGTCTTTAAAAATGCATTTTGTGCTTGAAATGTAATCTTATCACCGTTGTCTATGATAATAACCTTTCTATCCCTCTCAAAAGGTTTCTTATTACATTCTTCTATAATACTCCTAATAGTATTCACTCCTATAGATACTTTTCCCTTATCTAAAGACCATTTAATTATATCTACATGTTCTCTTACTTCATCTATTCCTAAGAGCTTTGATGCTATAAATTTAGCTAAGACACTTTTCCCTATACCTTTTTCTCCAACTAGTATATGAGCATGAGTAAATTTATTATTATTAATTGCTTCAATTAAGCTATTTCTTATATTTTCATGACCTATCATACTCATTTGCTCCTTCCTATATAATAAATAATGTACAATAAGTTTAACCTATTGTACATTATTTTACTTAAATATATTATACTCTTAAAAACTTATCTACATCAACAACAAATATAGTAGCACCACCTATATTTACCTCTACAGGATACGGAACATATACTCCTGTAGATCCAGCAACCGGAGAAGGTGATGATATAAGTTGTTTTCTAACTTTGCAGATTTCTTCTATATATCCTAAAACAGTATCAACTTTCTCTACCTCTACACCTATCATTAATGTGGTATTTCCAGCTTTTAAAAATCCACCTGTAGTTGCAAGCTTTGTAACCCTTAACCCATTCTCTGTGAAGATATCGATTAAATCCATAGCATCGTCATCTTGAACTATCGCAATTATTAATTTCATATAATACCCCTCCTAAATATTTATTTATGCTCTATATAGGATTCAACTCTATTTACTATGTCCCTATGAATATTTTCTATAGAGTCATCTCCATTTATTAATTCTATTTTATCATAAATACTACTAATTTTTGAATATCCTTCAAAAACTTTTTTATGAAAATCCATACCAACATTCTCAAGTCTATCTAATTCCTGTTGATTTTTCTTTCTTTCAATTCCTTTATCATATGGAATACTTATCATAAATACTAAATCCGCTTCAAGTCCGCCTAAAGCACAATCATTTATAGATTTGACAGTGTCTATTCCTAAATCTCTAGCAATTCCTTGATAAACTATAGATGAATATACAAATCTATCACATAAGACTACCTTCCCTTGAGCAATTGCAGGCTTTATTACTTCTTTTATAAGTTGAGCCCTCGCCGCAGCATATAGTAAAGCCTCACACATGTTATCCATTTCTTGGTTAGCATTATCTAAAATTACCTCCCTAATTTTTTCGCTAATTTTAGTTCCTCCAGGTTCTCTCGTCCTTATAACTCCAATACCCTTATCCACAAAATATTTCTCTAATAATTCTATTTGTGTAGATTTTCCACTACCATCTGGCCCTTCTAATGCTATTAATAACCCTTTATTCAAAAAACTTACCTCCAAACTTATCTTTTCCTATAGTTTTTATCCGATGACTCTCAGCTCTAATCCCCCTCATCTTCAAAAGGGGTAAAGAGTTGCTACGTTACTAGATAACGATTTCTAAGCTTCAAAGAAGCTAA
>NZ_DHYX01000090.1:6455-9710 GCF_002414285.1 Clostridium sp. UBA5119
CTTGTCCGCACACTTTATTTATGGAATCTTTAATACTACACTCAACTTTTTTCATATTTAGAGTTTCCCATGGTAATTTATCTATTAGTGGAATTTCAAACTGCATCGGCTTTACATATTGATCTATTAAAGTATCCTTATTGCACTCTTTTAGTATTCTATAAAGTTTATCAAAATCATCTCTTGTGTTTGAAGTAGCAAAAATCAATACTACATTTCTTGAGTCACTCATTTCACATTGAATCTTATTAGCTTTTAAATAATCTAGTAATAGATGTCCACTAAATCCTTTAGGTACATTTATAATATATCTAGTTTTATCTATATATACCTTATTTCTTGTTGATGAACTTTTCTTAATTATATCATGCTCATCTATTATATGATAAAAACCAATGTGATTTATTTTTTTTCTATATTCCTCACATAAATTAATTAATATACTGTAATCCTTACTTCCATACTTCTGTAAATAATATCTACTATAATCCATGCTGGCAAGAAATAAATATGAAGGACTCGTTGTCAAAAACACGCTAGTATAGAAGTTAACCTCATCTAAAAGCTCATCACAATTAACGTGTAAAAATGATGTTTGTGTTAAGCTTGGTAATGTTTTATGAGCACTTTGAACAACCATATCGCAACCTAGCTTAAGCGGATTATCAGGCAATTCATCTATAACTCCAAAATGTGCTCCATGAGCACAATCTATTAATACCTTCATATTATATTTCTTGGCTTCTTTTACTATTTCCTCTAACTCTGTACATATGCCATAATAATTAGGGTATGTTAATAATATTCCCCTCGCATCTTGATTTTCCTTTATTAATTTAAATAGATGCTTCTTATTAATAGAAAAAGGAGCATCATATTTTTCACTTACCTCATTCATAACATATATAGGCCTTAACTTACGTAATATTATACTATTAAATACTGATCTATGACAGTTTCTTTCTACGATTATTTTATCGCTTTCTTTAAATGTAGCAAATATCATAATCATGTTTCCTGATGTACTTCCATTAACTAAAAAGTAAGATTTTTTACTCCCATAGTAATTAGCAAGTTGTTCTTGTCCTTCTTTTATTATGCCTGTAGGATTATGAAGATTATCTAAACCCTCTACCTCAGTAATATCAAAGTTAATGAAATTATCTAATAAAATCTTTCCTTCTTTTGTATCTTCATATGCTTTTCCCATTTTATGTCCAGGCATAGCAAAATAGCTATTTTCTTCTTTTTTATATTTCAATAGTGCGTCTACTATCGGTAATCTTGGCACTTATCACTCACTCCTCTTGGTATAAGTTGAACTATATTCTTTTTAATACAGTTCTTATAAAATTCATAAAAATCTGTACTAGTTTCTATTGTTAATAATCTTCTTTCACAGTTCTCACAAATTCTTCGTCCATATATAAGTATACCATTATCTAGAGGCTTTCTGCATATAATACATTCCTTATTCATATTTTTCCCCCTCAAAATTTATCCAATAGAAATTGTTATTCTATTATTATATCGTCTTTGAATAAGTCAACTTAGTTAAAATAGAGTAATCCTTCTAAGTTTTATCCATGTTAAGACTGTCTTAATTATCGCCCCTTATAATATATTTTATTCATAAAATTCTTTTTTTTATTTTGTCCAAAAAAAAAATTTCATCTTATAATTCATACTTTTTCTACTTTAAATAACATCAAGTATACTGTTAATAAATTAATAAACCCATATACCTATTAATCTACATAAATTGTCTAATTTCCTTGTATTAATAAATACTTTTAATAAAAAATTTATTACAAATATATATACTATTAAAATACTATTTATCTATAAATTTGTTACTGGATAATATAGAGATATGTGCACATACTAATTACATAGGGTAGATATTGATAATATTAGTATCTATAAAATTGTAGGGAGGGTTACAATTGAAACAAAATGTTCTAAGTTTTTTATCTACTATAAAATCTGAAATCCTAGATATTAATAAATTTTTATATGAAAATAGTGAAAACTGTTTTAATGAATATAAATCATCAGATTACATTATAAAACTATTACAAAAATATAATTTTAATATTGAAAAAAACTTCATAGATATTCCAACTGCATTTCGTGCCAGAATTGGACACAGTCATCCTGAGATATGTTTTATATGTAAATACAGTAGTGGAAGTGATGATGGTCATGTTTTTGGTAATAATGCGAATGCTACTATATGTTTAGGTGCAGCCATAGGTTTATCTTCTATCATTGACAAAATAGGAGGTTCTGTTCTAGTAATCGGATGTCCAGGGAAATACTCTAATGGTTCAGAAATTATAATGACAAAAGAAAATGTGTTTGAAAATTGTAGTGTAATTTTTGCTCCTCATGTGGATATTATCACATCTATTAATAATACTTCACAAGCATGCACAACCTTACAGCTTGATTATAATAATTTACTTGTTTCTAATGATAATGCTAATCAAAGTTCATTAGATGTTTGCCTACATACAGTACACTTTATAAACGAGTTAATTAAAAACATCTCAAAAGAATGTTATATGGATCATTTAAATCTTACTTGTGATAATGCATTAATTGAATATCCTTCATCTGCTAAGGTTAAATTTGAAATTAAATCAAAAGATCATAAATTATGTCACAAAATCGAAGAAAATATAAGAAGCTATATTAAATGCATAGAAGATATTATAAATATAGATTGCTCTATTAAGTTAATTGAGCTTCCTTGCAAAGAACTTTTAGATAATAAAGTAGTAAATAAATTATTTGAAAATAACTTAAAAGAAACCGGATTAATTGAAATGAACTACGGAAAAAAAATGCTATACCCCTTAGGAATTGGTACTGTAAGTCATACTACGCCTACTATATATCCGTCTATATCAATAGTAAATGATCCATCAATTCATTGTCCATCAAAAAAGTTTATGGATTTAACATTAACAGAATATGCTCAATGTAATATATGGAAGGCTGTTGAAGCCTTAATTTTAACTTCTATAGATTTAATTGAACGCAAAGATTTAATCTATGAAAGCACTACCTCTCTCTCTAAAAACATCTCTAAACCTTTATAATGGAATAAAAGTAAATTCTGATGTAACATACTATATAAAAATTTATATGCTAAATCTAATAATTATATAATATAATTTAATTTAATGCACAAAATAAAAAGACTTGTAAACATATTATTTACAAGTCTTTTTGGAGGCGCCACCCAGA
>NZ_DHYX01000071.1:0-14271 GCF_002414285.1 Clostridium sp. UBA5119
TTATTTTGCGACGCCCCCTTTTTATATATTTAACTATGAAACTAGTTAAATAGTTGTTGTCATAGTACGTATTTCATGGATTTTCTTATTTTCTTTTACAGCTTTCTATTAGGTCTATTATTTTTCCAAGGCTGTCCCTTTGTTTGCTTTTGCTCATGTTTTTAATATATGTTTCTTTATCTCTATTAACTTCCTCAATAGCTTCTAAAAGAGTCAATGCATTTAAATTTTCTTCCTCTACAACTTTACTATATCCAGATTTATTAAAAGATTTAGCATTTAAAATTTGATCCCCTCTACTTGCTTTAGCTGATAGTGGTATTAAAATATTTGGTTTCTTTAAAGCTAAAAGTTCAAATATAGTATTAGACCCAGCTCTAGAAACTACTATATCTGACAATTGCATTAAATCTGATAACTGTTCTTTAATATAATCAAACTGAGCGTATCCCTCAACTACATTAAAACTTTTATCTAAATTACCTTTTCCACATAGATGTATTACATTGAAAGTTTTAAGTATGTCTTGAAGTGCTTCTCTAACACATTCATTTATAATTCTTGAACCTAAGCTTCCTCCAGTAACTAAAATTACAGGCTTATCATCTTTAAATTTACAAAATTCCTTAGCCCTTGTTTTATTTCCCTTAAATAGTTCACTTCTAATTGGTGAACCTGTAAGTACAGCTTTCTTTTTATTAACATGGTCCATAGCCTCTTCAAAGGTAACACAAATCTTTGTTGCATAAGGCATGGATATTTTATTTGCTAGACCAGGTGTAATATCTGACTCATGTATTATAATTGGAATTTTATTAAAATAAGCTCCTAACACCACTGGAACTGATACAAATCCTCCCTTTGAAAAAACTATGGCTGGTTTTTCTTTTTTTATAATTGATTTTGCTTCAAAAACCCCTTTAATAACCTTAAAAGGATCTGTAAAGTTCTTTACATCAAAATATCTTCTTAACTTACCACTAGAAATACTATGATATTTAATTTTTTCTGCTTCTATAAGTTTTCTTTCTATTCCATGTTCAGTACCTATATACTGTATTTCATATCCTAGCTCCTTTAGCTTGGGCACAAGTGCGATATTGGGAGTTACATGTCCAGCTGTTCCTCCACCTGTCATAATGATTTTTTTGTTACTCAATTTAAAAGTCCTCCTAAAATTAGCTAGTAAAAGCTTTAATAGCCTTGAAATATTTAAAATAAAAATATCTAAGCCTTAGACGAGTATATGTAATCTCGCTAAAGCTAAAAATAATGTTATTACTATATAGATCTTTATTATAATATGTTTTTTATTATATTAGATATATTATGCTTCTTATTAAGTTATGCCACATATGAAGACAAATGTAAATATAAAATATAAATTTTATATTAAAAACTATTGAATATATACATAAAAAGGTAATTTCTCATAATCTTTCATATGTTACCACCCATTCTCTTAAATAATCTTCTTATATCCGGGTACAATACTATTATCAAAACAAAGGAGGTGAAAATACATGTCAAACAATAATAATAATTCTAATCAACCAGCAGTACCTCAAGCTAAAGCAGGTTTAAACAAATTTAAAATGGAGGCTGCTCAAGAAGTAGGAGTTAATCTAAAAGAAGGATATAACGGAGACCTAACTTCTAGAGAAGCTGGATCAGTTGGTGGTCAAATGGTTAAAAAAATGGTTGAAGCTTACGAAAAAAATCTTTAATTAAACATTTGTAAGTAGCATGTGGTAAGTTTATTATTTAAGAAGTTAGCAAAATTTGTTTAAATAATAAGAAGTTCCCATTAATATGTTTGTTGACTTCTACTAATTTATTGGAGGAGGAATATAAAATGACAAGCAAAAGTAGATTATTAGTACCAGAAGCTAAAGCAGGTTTAGACAGATTTAAGATGGAAGCAGCTCAAGAAGTTGGAGTTAACCTAAAAGAAGGATATAATGGTGATTTAACTTCTAGAGAAGCTGGATCAATCGGCGGACAAATGGTTAAAAAAATGGTTGAAGCTTACGAAAGAAATTTATAGGATATATTAATATCTGAATAAATTATTTAATAGTAAGTAAACCCTAAATAGGAGATGCATCTTATAGGTGCATCTCTTTATTAGTTTAAGACATCTTCAAAAATAAATAAGCTATATTGCCCGTATATTTCACTTATTATTTATTTTAAAATGCTTAATTTTATATCTTTAAGTTTTAATTGCACACTTCTTCTTCCCATATATTCATTTATATCTGGCTGAAATAATATATTTAGAAATAGACTCTTTGGTCTTATATATCCATTTCCAATATCTCCATATTCATCACCATAGATATCTTTTAAAATCTCAATAACTTCATCTCTTTTATTGAAATATAAACCATCTATCAGGTTATTGGTACCTTCCACATTAAATCTAAATTTAACATGCTGATATTCACTGCCTAAAAATCTTATATCTGCTACTAAAACTCTATTACCTTGAAGAATTGGCGTTGGATTTCCCTTTCCAAATGGCTCTAATAACTTGAATTCTTGTACAACCTGTTCCCCTACATAGTTTAATTTTATGGGAGAGTCTACTCTCATTTTAGAAGCAAGATCTTCCTCACTTAAATTACAGTTTTCATTTAATAATTGTCTAAACTTTGCAATATTTTTTTCTTCAATGGAAAGCCCTGCCGCCATTGGGTGTCCACCAAACTTGCTTAGTATATCCTTACATTTTAGCATTTCTTCAAACATATTATATTCTTCAATTGATCTACCTGAACCTTTTGGCATATCTTTTCCCTGAGTTAAAATAAAGGTTGGTTTCCCATACTTTTCCTTAACTCTTCCTGCTACAATTCCTGCAATACTCTCATGGATATGCTGGTTATATACTACAAGGACTCTATCATTTGTCAAAGAAGAGCCTTCTATGTCAGCACAAACTTGTTCCACACTTTCTGCTGTAAGGTCTTGCCTTTCCTTATTAAGATTAAAAACCTTTGTAGCTATATCCATAGCCTCACCCATATCTTCACAAAGTAGTAGATCTAAGGATAGCTCAGCAGTTTCTAGCCTTCCTGTAGCATTGATACAAGGGCCAATGTTAAAGCCTACATTATAACAAGTTACCTCATCCTTTATATCGATTATATGTTTTAAAGCTTTTATTCCTAAATTTCTTGTATTAGAAAGTATCTTTAGCCCTTCCTTTGCAATGATTCTATTTTCATCCATCAAATCTACAACATCACATATAGTGCCAATGGCAGCTAACTCTAGAAGATCATCAGTATTTCTATCTTTCATATTCATAGCTTCATATAAAGCTAAAGAAAACTTATAAGCCACACCAGCTCCACATAAAAGTTTAAAGGGATAATTACAATCCTCCTGCTTAGGGTTTATTAGGGCATCACTACTTGGAATTACCACCCTTCTTTCTCCATTTACCTCCTCAAAGGGAAGTTCATGGTGATCTGTGATAATAACCTTTAAGCCAAGTTCCTTAGCTCTTTTTACCTCTTCTATAGCAGAAATCCCATTATCGCAACTTATTATAAGATTAAAGCCTTCCTCTGCTATGGTCTCTATTCTAGAAATACTCATACCATAGCCTTCATTTTCCCTATGTGGTATATGATAAGCTACTATTCCACCACAACTTTTTATAGCCTTATAAAGAATTGTAGTACTAGTAACTCCGTCTGCATCATAATCTCCGTAGACCATAATTTTTTCCTTATTATTTATAGCCTCCACCATAATCTCTATGGCCTTATCCATATCTTTCATAAGATAAGGGTTATATAGCTTATCCAAAGATGAATTTAAAAATTCATCTGCCTTTTCCTTAGTATCTATTCCTCTATTCATGAGCACCCTAAGAGTAATAGGAGTAACCTTTATATCCTTAAGTAGCTCCTTTAGAACCTCTATAGAGCACTGACTATCTTTCCAAACAGTATTCACCAAATCACCTTACCTTTAATTCCTTATGATTCCTAATGTTTCCTTAATAAATACCTTATTTATCATACTAAGGATTTCTTCTTCTGTGCAATTACTTAGTTTATAAAACTCATTTAAAAGTAATTCTCCACCACTGTGCATTATTTCATAGACAGCTAGATGCATAGATAAAACTATGGATTTCTCTAGAGTTAACATTCTCTTTAAATTTTGACTTTTTATATATTTTTTAACGAAATCTTCAGTGAATATGCCCTTTAAAGTTTTTACTTTATCAATGTTTTCTTTAATTATCTCCCTAACCAAATCAATATTTTCCTTAGATGTAGATAAAGTTATGGTATATAGTTTTATGCCCTTTTCTCCCTTAACCTTTCCTTGAATATCATATACTAATCCTCTCTTAGTTCTGATTTCATCATAGAGNNAGTGCCCCCTACAAAATATTCATTAAATAATTGAAGTAAGGTAACTTCCCTTTCACTTAGGTTATGAATTGGAAATATATATTGAACTTTGCATCCATTAATGGAGAGATTCTCTTCAATAAACACTCCAGCCTTAGGATTCTCGTAAAGGGAAAAAGTCTTTTCTTCTTGGTTTTCCCTTGATGAAACTCTTTCGAAACTCATTTGGATCAAGGATGGCTTTACCCCTTTCAGTGCTGCTATTTCACAGGTGTTATGTGTTAATAAAGGTTTTGTCTTTTTCAAGGATGTTATTTCACCTTCAATGATTTCAATAACCTCACTTAGCTCTAAAGCTGTTATCACAGAAATTACACAGTTATCTAGGGTGTAAAACTTCTCATGATACTCCCTTATCTGTTCTAATGTTAGAGCCTTTATAGTTTCTTCTCTGCCTATGATTAACTCCTTTATTCTTCTTTTTTCAAAGATTTCATAGAATAAAAAATCTTCACAGTGCTGAACTACGTCATCACTCCACTCCTTAAGCTCCTCTATGATAACTGCCATTTCTTCCTTAAAACCTTCTTCTCTAAAGGCTGGATTAAATACTATATCAAAATATATATTAAAGGCATTTTTAAAATCTTCCTTTAAGGAGCTTCCATAATAAACTACATAAGGATAATTAGTCATAGCATTATGAAATCCTAGGTACTCATTGCATATTTCATTGATTTCCTTCTCACTTTTACTATGGGTACCCTTAAACACCATGTGTTCTACAGCATGGGCAATTCCCATGTTATTAAAATTTTCGCTATTAGCTCCTGCTTCTAGTCCTATGGTAAAAGAAGTTATATTCCCTGGAACTCTTTCATAAAGCAACCTTACTCCATGTTTTAAAAATATCTTATCCATGTTATCCCCACTTTACTTCTATTACTTAATTAGCTCTACCTTTTCTATAAAGTCATCATCCATAAACACAATTATATTTTTACCTCTACCAGCTCTATTTTGAATTGGTAACGCTCCTAAATCAACTATATTCTCTTGACCATTCTTAGTAGTTATTTTCAGGTTTTCTTCAAATAAATCTACGCATAATTCATTATTTTTATTTGAAATAGCGCCACTTCTTGCCTTTGCAAAGATAACTTTATCATCATCCTTTAAGCTAATTCCCATAACTCCAGTGGCATTTTTCCCCATGACATTTATGGCTTCTAAATCAAATTTAAGGCACATACCCTTTCTTGTGAAGAGTAACCCTTCTCCTTTATCAGCTTCAACCTCTACTTTAATTAGCTTATCCTCTGGAGTCTTAAATTTATATGCTGAGATATTTGTAAAATCACCTGTGAATTCTTCTATACTAGTTTTCTTTACTACACCCTTTTCAGTAAAGAAGTAGAAATTTTCTTTAGAACTTCCTCTAGTATCTACAGATATTATTGCAATCACTGGATTCTTAGAATCATAACCTTCAAATAGCTTTTCCAGTTCAATACCCTTTTTATCTATGTTTTGTATCATTAAGGCTGACATTTTAAATAACTCTCCATGAGCTGTAAATAAGAATAACTCACTACTAGAGTTTGATGTAGTTATAACCGATTCTCCACTTCTTCTACTTGAAGTTTTTAAAATTCCCTTTTTATTAACAGTTATATAGAACTCTTTATAGTTAAATTCATCTGCATAACTACACTGAGTTATCCTATCTCCATGGGTTAAATTAACTATAGGTTTTCCAACTATACCTCTATCCACTGGCTCAACCTTAGGCTCCTGTGCAATGAAGTTTAATCCCTTAGCCGTAGTTATTTCAATAAATTTTTCTTCTATATCTTTATCTACTAATTCGACACTTATCAAGTCTTCATCCTTTTTAAGCTTAATACCTTGAAGTCTTGAATTATTAGTAATAAACTTGCTCAATTCAGTTTTCTTGATAAGACCTCTAGAGGTTATAAGGAGCACATCCTTAGTAATAGAGAAATCCTGTACTACAAAGGCATTTACTATTTCTTCCTTATCTAAATTTAGAGTCCTAATAAAGCCCTGAATTCTCTCACCCTTATCTCTCCACTTAAACTCAATTAAATTTGCAACCTTACATTGATACATATTTCCTTGATTTGTAAAGATACATAGGGTATCTCTAGTATTACATTCAAAGAAGAATCTATTAAAGTCTCCTTCTCTATACTCTATATCCTCCGTATTTTGTGTAGTTCTAACAAAGGATTTTAAAGCCGTTCTCTTAACATATCCATCCTTAGACATGGTTACTACCACATCTTCCTCTACTATAAGTTCTTCCAACTGAATATTAGCATCACTATCATCTTCTAAAATAGTAGTTCTCCTTGGGTCATCATATTTTTCCTTAACCTCTAGAAGCTCCTTTTTAATAACTTTAATAAGCTCCTTTTCACTACCTAATACCTTCTTAAGTCCTTTAATCTTAGTCTCTAATTCCTTATGTTCCTTTTGGAATATTTTAATTTCAAGGCCTGTAAGTCTATAAAGCATCAACTCTAAAATAGCCTCTGCTTGAGGGTTAGTAAAGCCAAATTTGCTTATTAGATTTTCTCCTGCATCCTTTTTAGATTTAGATGCCCTTATAGTTTTAATTATTTCATCCATGATTCCAATAGCTTTAATAAAGCCTTCTACAATATGGAATCTCTTTTCTGCTATTTCTAGCTCTCTTTTTGTTCTTCTTGTAATAACTTCCTTTTGATGTTTTATATAGTATTTAATTATAGTCCTAAGTCCCATGGTTCTCGGCTTTCCACCAGCTAAAGCCACCATATTAAAGGATATATTACATTGAAGCTCCGTTCTCTTAAATAGATATTTGAGGACTCTATCCGCCGTTTCCTCTGTAGTGTTTTTCTTAAATTCTACAACGGCTCTAATACCATTTCTATCAGATTCATCTCTAATATCTGCAATGGCTTCCACTGCTTTGCTATGCTTTTTATCCCCTGTTAAATCTGAGATGGCTTGAAGGAGCTTAGCTTTATTTTTTCTATAAGGAAACTCTGAAATAACAAGACCAAGTCTACCGTTTTCCAAGGTTTCAAAATGAGTTTTAGCTCTTAAAACCACTTTTCCCTCCCCAGTTTCATAGGCAGCCACTAAAGAATCCTTACCCATTAGTATTCCGCCAGTAGGTAAATCCGGTCCCTTTATGTATTCCATAAGTTCTCTAGTAGTAATTTCCTCATTATCTGCATAGGCAATAGCTCCATCAATAACCTCTCCTAAGTTATGGGGTGGAATATTGGTAGCCAATCCTACAGCAATACCAAAGGCTCCGTTAACTAAAAGATTTGGATATTTTGCAGGCAAAACTGTAGGTTCCTTTTCTGTATCAGAGTAGTTATCCATCATATCCACTACATCTTTATCTATATCTTTAAGCATTTCTAAGGCAATTCCAGATAGTCTAGCTTCTGTATAACGCATAGCAGCTGCACTATCTCCATCTATAGACCCCCAGTTTCCATGACCATCTATAAGGGGCTTTCTTGTAGTAAAATCCTGAGATAAAATTACCATGGCATCATACACTGATGTATCTCCATGGGGATGGTACTTACCTAGAATATCTCCTACTATTCTGGCAGACTTATAGTATGGCTTATCTGGGAATGCCTTAAGCATATAAGCTCCATATAAAATTCTTCTATGAACAGGCTTTAGTCCATCCCTTACGTCTGGAAGTGCTCTATCCTTTGATACTTCTACAGCATAGGGAAGATAGTTCTCTGGCATAGCCTCATCTATAGAAACATCTATAATATTATTATCTATTGGAATTGGTTCTTTTTTCTTTGCCATTGTAACACCTCCTAAAATTCACCATGATTGTACATATAATTTCTTCTTGGCTCTACCACATCTCCCATGAACAAGGAAATCATCTTTTCAGCCTTAGCAGCATCCTCAATGGTAACCCTTTGAAGAGTTCTTGTAGCTGGATTTAATGTAGTATCCCAAAGTTGGTCTGCATTCATCTCTCCTAACCCTTTGTACCTTTGAATCAATGCACCCTTACCAATTTCCTTCTTAGCCTTATCTAGCTCTTCATCATTGTAAACGTACTTATTAACCTCACCATTTTTAGTGATTTTATAAACCTTGTAAAGAGGTGGTAATGCAATAAATAAATTTCCATTTTGAATAAGTTGTCTCATATATCTATAAACATAAGTCATCCAAAGGGTTCTGATATGATATCCATCTACATCGGCATCACTTAGTATAATTATCTTTCCATACTTTAATTCCTCTGGTTTAAAGTTTTCTAAAACTCCAGTTCCTATAGCAGTATTAAAGATTCTAAGCTCTTCGCTAGCAAGAACATTTTCTAATTTTTGTTTTTCCGTATTCATAATCTTACCCTTAGAAGGCATTATGGTTTGGAATCGTCTATCCCTTGCTTGTTTTGCAGAACCTCCCGCAGAATCTCCCTCCACCACTATAAACTCAGTATATTCTCTGTCTTTTAAAGTACAGACAGCTATTTTCCCTGCCAGTGGCGCAGTACCATTTCCTATCTTTTTCTTCTCTGCTTCATTTATTTTTTTAATTTTCTCTCTTCTAGCTGCAGCTGAAATGGCATTATTAATAATTACAGTAGCTAGCTCTTTATTATCCTCTATCCATTCACTTAGCTTATTATAGGCAAGTTCATTCATTGCAGAATAGGCTTCAACATTTCCTAGCTTAGTTTTAGTTTGACCCTCAAAGACTGGATTAGTAATTCTTACCTTTACAATGGCAGTCATACCTTCTCTAATATCGTCCCCTTCAAAGTCCTTATCCTTTTCCTTTAAAAGATTTAACTTCTTACTACCTTCTTTAAAGGCTCTAGTCATACCAGTCTTAAATCCTGTTTCATGGGTACCAGCTTCCTTGGTAGGAATATTATTTACATAGCTAGCAATATGCTCTGCAGTAGAATCTGTAAACTGTATGCATATTTCTCCTAATACCATAAGTCCATTAATTTCTCTTTCTCCTTGAAAAATTATTGGTTCTTTATGAAGGACGGTTTTACTTTCATTTAAATAATCTATAAAGTCTAAAAGGCCTCTCTCTGAATGATATACCTTTTCTACAACTTCATCTTTCCTCGTATCTCTTAGAATTAAGGTAATTCCTTTATTTTGAAAGGAAAGCTCCTTTAATCTTTCATCAATTATTTCAAATTTATAATCTATATTTCCGAAAACTTCACCATCTGCTAAAAAAGTTACTTTAGTACCAGTTTCATTAGACTTTCCTACAATCTTCAAAGGTGTAGCTGGGGTTCCCGGCATGTCCCTTTTAAGTTCTTTGTCATATCCATAATGAAATCTTTGTAAATAAATATTTCCCTTTTGTTTAACTTCTACCTCTAACCACTTAGATAGAGCATTTACAACAGCAGCTCCAACTCCATGAAGTCCTCCTGAGGTCTTATAGTTATTATTATTGAATTTACCTCCTGTGTGAAGTTCTGTATAAACCATCTCCACCCCAGATTTATTTTTAACAGGATGTATTCCTGTAGGTATTCCTCTTCCATTATCTTCTATAGTAACAGTTTTATCCTTATTTAAAGTAACTATTATCTTATCTCCAAATCCATTGGCAACTTCATCAATAGAGTTATCTAGTATTTCCCATATACAATGGTGCAGACCCTTAGTCCCCGTCGAGCCAATGTACATTCCAGGCCTAATCCTTACTGGCTCTAATTTCTCAAGAGATGTGAGATCTGTAACTTCATAAGTCCCTCTATTATTCTCCTTTTGCGCCATATTATCCCTCCTTAAAAGTTGAGTTACATTTGTTATTGTATAACTTTATTCCAAAGGAGTAAAGTTTTTTCTTGAAATTCCAAAACAAACGTTCCTATTTTTACGGTATTTTTTCTATTTTTTAAAAAATTAAAATTCTATCCCTTTAATGAACTGCAAAGTTATCTATTTAAAATATAGTAAATATTAAAATTTCATATGAAAAAGCCTATAATTACTGTTCTACTAGGTTTTCGCAAAATATTTATTAATCTTATATAGAATGTATAGCTTGCGCTTTAATATTATTGTTAGCGAATGCCATTTGTAGGAGCATTAGATTTACTTAGGATTTATGAATGGTAAAATCGTTAGGCAACACAACTTGTTTGAGTTCATGCGAGTTGTTGTGTTGTAGATTTTACCTTAAATAAATCCTTTTAGTAAATCAATGCTTCGAAACGGCTGAGCGATAATAATATAAGTACATGCTATACGTTCATTTAGATTAGTTTATTTTACGAAAGTCCTATAAACATTAATTATAAGCTTTACTTAATATACATATTTTATTCAGAATCCTGTTTATTCTTCACATTTTAAATTATCTATAAAGCTTTTTAATTCTTTTACTCCTTCATCTATGGAGTTTATCATAAGCTTTTTGTCATATTCATACTTATCAGAGCTGTGAGTATATAGTGGGTCATAGTACTTTACCATAAGATCTTTAACTACTTCCTCATACTGATCATTATTAACCATATCACAATAAATTTCTATATTTTTTTCACTGATGTGTTTCTTTAATCTTCTTAGTGCATCACAAATTTCTTCATTACAGCTATTATTTTTAGTATATTCATCAATTATTACTTTACTTCTAAAATCTAAAGGAGCATCTACAAATATATGAATTCCCTTTTTCATATAAGAATGTATATATTCAGGAATTAAAACTCTTCCTATCCTTCTACTTTCTGCTTCAATGAATACATATTTACCCTTAACAGCCTTTAATTCCTCATAGATATTAGATTCAAACTGCTTTTGACTAGTACCATCACCAAGACCTACAGCACCTAATATGGAGCCTCTATGGTTAGCACATCCTTCTAAATCCAATACATCATATCCATTAGCTTTAAGTTTTTTTAAAATCTCAGTTTTTCCAACTCCCGTATTACCATGAAGTACTATATATGTAACTTTTTCATTAACCTTAGGCAACGCCTCATTGATAAAGGCTCTATAGCCTTTATAACCATCCTTGATTCTGCTAACTCTCATGCCAAGGGCACCTAAAAGATCCGTAATAGATGCGCTTCTCATGCCACCTCTAGCACAAAATAATACTACATTTTTATGTTGTTTTTCAAGCTCATGAATTTTATCATATATATAAGGAAGTTTTTTAGATACTGTCTCTACACCTAATCTCTTTGCTTCATCAGTACTTTTTCTAGTATATATGGTTCCAATAAGTGCTCTTTCTTCATTATTAAAAAGAGGAATACTTACTGCACCGTTAATAGTAGCCTCATTAAATTCTCCTGTGCTTCTTACATCAACAAGGACATAGTCTCCAGTTAGATCTTTATATTCTATGGTTTTTGACATAATCATTCCTCCAAATTAAGTAACATCTTTCAATAAGAAGTCATTTGTTTTACAATGGCTAAACTTCCTATAATTTTCTCGTAAACAACACTTGCAAACCATAGTAATTTCAAATAACTACAACTCTATCTATTCTATATTGTAATGATTAATATGTCAAACCCGTAATAATCCTGAGGTTTATTTTCAATTTATTTAAAATATAATTTTATTTTCATTTAAAGTGCTGGTTTAATTTTCACTTAAAGTATTGCCTTTAAAGGTTGTATTAGTGTAGGTTATTACGTCACTACTAATATAATTACCCCCTTCAACCCAGCTGTTTAAACATTCCTTAATATCCTCTGTAACCATATCCCTATTTATTTCATTTAATATTTCATGTCTTCCACCTTCATATAGTTTATAACTTAAATTTTTAATACCTAAATTTTTAAAAGTATCAACTAGAGATAATATTCCCTTGCCATAATTTCCTACTGGATCCTTATCACCACTAAACATGGTTATAGATAAGTTTTTGGGTATGCCAGCCAGGTTGTCCTTTTTATGTATAGCCTTCATTCCCCTTGAAAAATCATAGAAAAAGGATACTGGAAAAACTCCTCCACAATAGGGGTCTAGAATATATTTTTCTACTTCCTCCTCGTCCCTACTTAACCAATCATATTTAGTTTTTTGATTTTCTACTAGCTTATTATAATTTCCAAAGCCTAAATCATCCATTAGCCTTCCATTAGCTCTTCTACCTCTAAGATTCATTATAACTTTTGACAAAAATATTCCCATATTCATTGAAGAATTAGGTTTACCACCAGTTCCAGATAAAATTACACCTTTAACAGTGTCTCCATATATCTCCATATATCTTTGAGCTATGAAAGACCCCATACTGTGACTAAAAATATAAACATCTAGTGATGGGTTTTCTTTTTTTATAAAATTATTTATTTCACGTTGATCATGCACCATATCATGGAATCCATCATTATCGCTAATATATCCTAAAGAACTTAGGCTTTCTGCAGACTTTCCATGGCCTCTATGGTCATCAGCATAAACTATAAAACCATCCCTAACTAATTCCTTTGCAAATCTATCATATCTGCTACCATATTCAGCCATACCATGGATAAGTTGTATAACTCCTTTAGGTTTAACACCTTCATTTAGCTCCCATTTGTATAAATAAATCTCTTTTCCATCTCTCATTTTTAACTTCATTTCTTTATATGTCATAATATACCCCACCTAAAATATTTTATTTAAATAATCTTCAAATAATTCCCTTATAATAAATTATATATAAATTTTTTCAGGCTGACAACAGTTCACTAAAAAAATCGGTATTATAATTGCTAAGCAACACATACCGATGCACAAAGGATTATAGAGCTATTTCTACATTTTCCTTAGAAACTTGATTTACTATATTATTTATCCACTTGTTACTTTTATATCTTCTAACTACAACAATACATTTTACAATTTCCTCTGCTGCTGTAACCGAAACCACCATATATATTGGAAGATGTAATATAAAGGCTGACACGAAAGATAATGGGATTCCTATACCCCATAGGGTTATTCCCTGTACAATTGCACCATACTTAGCATCCCCACCTCCTCTTAAGATTCCAACTACCAAAATTACTGTAAATACTCTAAGAGGCATTAGAGCAGAGTATACATATAGAATCCTTAGAGAATTTCTTAGCACTTCCTCAGAAACCTTAAACACAGTTAAAACTATTGGAGAAGTTATAGCTAAAACTACAGCTAATATAACTCCTGTAATCAAAGAAACTACACATAGTCTTCTAGCATAAAGTAATCCTCGTTTTTCTCTTCCAGCTCCAATTTCTTTACCTATAACTACCACCGCCACATTGGCAAGTCCAAAGGTTATAATCATAAATAGATTAAAGATGGTTGTACATATTTGTATAGATGCTGTAGCTTGAGTTCCTATTCTTCCATAAATTACTGCATAGGTTAGGTTGCCCAACCCCCAGCAAGCTTCATTTAAAAGTACTGGCATCATAGTTACAAATACGCTTTTAGCCAGCTTCCTTGTAATACTAAATAAATCTTTAGCTTTAGCCGCTAAAGTATTCTTAGAAATATAGGTATATAGAACTAAAAGTGCACATTCTGAGCCTCTAGCTATGATGGTGGCAATAGCTGCCCCCCTAACTCCCATTTCTGGAAAACCTAATAAACCAAATATAAGGACAGTATTAAGAACTCCATTTACAACTAGCCCTAAAAAACTAGCTAACATTGGAAGTACAGTATTTTCTACACTCCTTAAGGCAGCTGCATAGTTAAAAGATATAGCTGTAAAGATATAGCTAAAGCAAACTATTTTTAGATAGCTCGCTCCTATTTTAATAACTTGAGGATCTATGTTGAAAATTGAAATTATTTTCTCTGGAAATAATATTCCTCCTTGTATAATGTAGTCA
>NZ_DHYX01000109.1:0-2355 GCF_002414285.1 Clostridium sp. UBA5119
AAATTATCCCCCTTGTATAAAGTAATTACTAAATACTATATTAATTTTCTTTTATTTACATATCATTCCAAATTATATCACGCATTATTCCATATTTCAACAAAATATACTAATTTAATTTAATTAGTAACTTTTAATATTTTTTATATAGTTATCTTTATTTATATATAAGTAAAATCGTTTCTTAATTCAAACTCATATAATAATTAAAAAATTATAAAAAACTACCTACTAGTAAAGTTCTCTTCTACTAGCAGGTAGTTACTTTAATTATTATGCTGATTTTTTCTTTTTACTTATATATATGCCTAATGCAATTGCCATAATTCCCATAGTTCCAAATGCATCTGGAGTTAATGGAGCACCGGTTTGAGGTAATTTGCTTTGATTACTTGAATTGCTTGGTTTACTTGGATTATTAGTATTTGGAGTTGATGGCTTATTTTCTTCTGGAACATTAGGTTCTATTGGTTTTTCTTCTTCTGTAGGCTTATCTACAGTTGTATCTTCTCCTTCTACTAATACATTAAAGTCTACTTTAGGGACACTATTTTTGTTCCAGTCTTTAGCCATTGCATCTCTCATAACTATATTTGTGTTGACTGCATTTATAGCATTAGAGAAGTCATATTTATCTCCACCTGTTAACATAAAGTCATTTATTGCTATCGAATAGTATTTATCCATATCAATTTTGGTTCCATCATTTAATCTTATAGATGAAACTTTGCCATCTTCTGGATTATACCAAACTTTTATACCTGCATATTGACCCCATGCAAATCCCTCTGTATTAATTCCATGTTCTATAATACCATATAGGTCTGAACCCTTAACATCAAGAGTTACTATAGTATTATCAAAAGGAAGAATTTCGTACATATCACCAATAGTGACATCTCCTTGTTCTAGACTTCTTCTAATTCCACCACCATTAGTTACAGCTATCTCAGTTCCTACTATTTTTCTCATAGTTTCTGCTACAGTTACGCCAAGTGGAGTTACTGTAGTGTTTTTATCATCATGACTTAAACGCTCTTTAAGTGAAGTTACCTTCTGTCCTAATATTTCACTTAAACCTGAATTCATATCATTTACTTCCTTTAATACATTTTCATCTACTGGAAGGGTAGCCTCTTTACCTAAAAACACATCAACACTAGGCTCTACATCTATAAGTTTGTTACTATCATCAAAAGTAAATGTAAGCTTAGCTAAGGCTCTACCATTATATCCACCTTCTACTACTGGTACTCCATTTACCTCTCCTGAAACTACAGCATGGTTATGACCTGCAATTACAGCATCTACACCTTCAACTTTTGCTATATCAGCAGCTTCCCCAGTTATTTCTTTTGTATTACTATCTTGATACGCTCCGGCATGTGCTATAACTACTACAGCATCAACATTTTCTGTTTCCCTAAGTACTTTGTTCCACTTAGCAACAGTATCTACTGGATCTAAAAATTCTACATCTTTTACATTTTCAGCTAAAGTAGAAGTTGCTGTTTCTGGAGTAGAAATTCCTATTAACCCTATTCTTACTCCATTTCTCTCAACTACTTTATATGGCTGTGCATAGCTTACTTTTTCTTCAGTACCTTTTTTAACTATATTTGCAGCTAAAAATGTGAATCCACCTTCCTTTGACCAAGCATTAATATTATCAACACCCCAGTCAAATTCATGATTACCTATAGCAGATGCTTCAAGTCCCATAGCTTTTAGCATAGCTGTTACTGGTTTACCAGTGGTAAGATTAGAAATTGCAGTCCCTTGATATAAATCTCCTGATGATACTGGTATAACACCATATTCAGTATTAGCTTTAGCCTTATATTCATTTACAACTCCTACTAATTTTGCAGCCCCAATATTTTTACCAGACTCTAATACATTGCCATGGAAATCATTAAAGCTTATAATGTCAACTACCTTGTTAACCTTACTTAAATTAGTATCCTCTAGTAATTGTGTCTCTATACTGTTTTCGTCACTATCTACAGCTTGGCTATTATTTGTTTTATCATTATCTTCTGCATATACCTCAGTAATATTTATTGGCATTACTAAGGTTGCAAATAAAAATAATGACATTACAAACGCCGTAAGTCTCTTTTTCTCTTTCATACCCTCTCCCCCTAAATATAATTTAATAGGAATATAGTTAACTATATTCCTTATACCTTATATTTTATTACCCATTTTTTTACTTTTAAATAATTTTATTAATTAATTGTAATTTATTTCATAGGAAAATAATTTAATTACAAATTTAAAATAAAATTTAATAGGATTTTAACCATAAACTATTTAAATATGAAGCTATAAAACTATGTTCCTATTTAAATA
>NZ_DHYX01000109.1:2381-2551 GCF_002414285.1 Clostridium sp. UBA5119
TATTTAAATAGGAACATAGTTAACTAGTTGTTGTGCTCATGCGGTTTTCATGATATTAGGTTACTTAAACTATAAAATTAAATGTATATTTACAGTTATATTGTGCTACATATGTATATTAAAAAATATAAAAACGTCTCTTAAAAAGAAACGTTTTCTAACATTATTTA
>NZ_DHYX01000057.1:0-10472 GCF_002414285.1 Clostridium sp. UBA5119
GCTGGTAGTCATCGGATAAATCCATTGTAAACTTATTCATTCCATTAATGAATTGTATTAGTAATTTGTCGTTATATACACCCTATTAAATTCATTATTCATATTTATTTATAACATAAATATTCTCCATATGAAATACTCTTATACAACCTTTACGTAATTTCACAACAAAATTTTATTATATATATATCGTTACATAATAAATATTCTATTATACCATAATAAAAGAGTCTATTAATTAATTATAAATAGGCTCTTTTACTGCATATATTACTTTTATTTTCTATAAAATATGCTAACTACTTTAATATAGTCTTATTAATATTTTTCTTTAAATTTTTATTTCGTACTAGTGTGTTATACGCTTCTATTATTAAAACTATAGCAAGAATAAATAGTATTAGTGCAATTATACCTAATATATAATTTGGAGTTGAAGAGAAAATATAATCTTTAATTAATAGACCTAAAGCAGATAATGTTACAATAAACATTAATACCATAGGAACAATTGTTACTAAAGCTTTCTTTCCACTCTTAGTCAGCCATGCTGTTATAGCTAAAAGTGCAAGAGCTGCTAAAAGTTGATTAGCAGAACCAAATATTGGCCATATCTTATTATATCCATATAGAATTAAACCAAAGGAGGCTAAAACAGTTATTCCAGTTGATATATACATATTTTTGCTAATAATATTCTTTTTACCACCTCTTCCCTCACATAACTCTTGTAATATATATCTACCAATCCTAGTAGCTGTATCTAAGCTTGTAAGAGCAAAAGCTGAAAAGCATAAAGTAACAAACACTATACCTACTTGTTGAGGAATTCCGAATCCACTCATAAAATTACCAACACCATTTGCAAATATAACAGCTGGTGTACCTTCTGCTTTAGTTACATAGCCTACAGCTATGAGAGCTATAACAGCTACTATACCTTCAATTAACATAGAACCATATCCTATAAGTTTAGCATCTGGTTCTTCTTTATCAATCTGTTTAGATGTGGTACTTGAGCTTACAAGAGAATGAAAACCTGAAATAGCACCACAAGCAACAGTTACAAACAAGAATGGGAATAGAGTTTTTCCACCCATATTAAAACCATTAAAAGCAGCTAATTCCATAGCAGGTCTTTTTATTACTATTCCAAGAAGAGCACCTATAATGATTCCATATAGTAGGAATGAGCATAAATAATCTCTTGGTTGTAATAATAACCAAACCGGTAATGTAGATGCTAAGAAAATATATATTAGTAATAATATTTGCCATCCAAGCTTTGACAACTTAATAATTGGGAACATATATCCTATATAAATACAAAATAGTAACAACACTATTCCTATTATTGACGCTACTGATAGCTTAGCACCTTTTTTAAACACACTAAATCCAAAAACTACTGCTAGTACAATAAATAGCATAGATGCTGTTCCAGCTTGAGCCCCCATCAAATTTTCTGGAATAGCAGGATCATAAGCAAAGGTAGATGCACAAATATCTGTAAAAGCCGCTACCACTAATACAATTGTGACCCATCCAAATATATTAAATAATTTCTTTCCTTTCTCTCCAATGTTTACTTTAATAACTTCACCTATTGTTTTCCCATCATGCCTGACAGATGCAACTAATGATCCAAAATCATGAACTCCGCCTATAAAGATACTTCCTATAATTATCCATAATAATACAGGTAACCATCCAAATATAGCTGCTTGTATAGGTCCTGTGATTGGACCTGCTCCAGCTATAGATGAAAAATGATGTCCAAGCAATACCTTTGAATTTGTTGGACAATAGTCTACATCATCCCTTAGTGTATGTGCTGGAGTTTTTCTTTTGGGATCAATCCCAAATTTTTTAGCAAGAAAGGCTCCATAAGTCACATAGGCTACAATGAATATAGCTATGCAAATTAATAATAAAGCTAATGAATTCATACCAAAACCCCCTTTATATTTAAAACAAGGTCATAAAATTATAAACCTTATTTTTAACCAAGTTATATTAAACAAAGAAAATGCCGATTATAGATTAAATTATATTAACCTTATCAAAGGATAAACTGTCAACTATATCTATTGATATTTTATTATGATATATTTCACCATTATTCAAATCTATTACAATAAGCCTTAAAATACTCCAACCATAAAAACTCATTCTATAATTCTTAGTATAATTAAATCTTCTAATTTTTCTCATAATATCTTCATCATTTATGTTTTTTGTCACAAGTATTCCAGTTATGTAGGTAGTTTTATGATTCTTGTGTGGATTAACTATACTTAACGTGCATTTCTTAAGATAATTTATAAAATCATCTAAAAATTTCTCATCAACTCTATCTTCACTGACTACCAAACAATGTTCATTACACTCATATTCATCAATTATTTTATTTTTAGAAATAAAGCTTCTTCCAAATTTCATATTCCAAACTCCATAAATATCTATCCTTTTATTCATTAGACTCTTATTTATTTCTAAATGGAAATTATTAGAAAATACTTTTGCAAGATGATTTAAATAAATTAACTTATCCATATATCCTCCTAAAATATGTTATACTTATTTTTATGCTCATTTTTGTTGATTTATAATAACTATGAAAAATAAATGTAAATATTTCGAAATTATATTCATTTTAATCATTTCTAGTTATAATCTATGATATTTTTTTCGTATATGGATAACATAAAAACCTACGCTATAAAATAATTTTATATAGAAATTTAATAATTTTACATATATAATAAAAATACATTAATAATTTACTTTATTAGAATAATTTAAAATTATTACGTAATTATTAAGGAGAGGATCTGAGTATATGAAAATAAATGATGAGTTATTAAAAAAATATGCAAAACTTAGTGTATCAATTGGTGTAAACGTACAACCTAATCAAATCCTTGTTATAAAATCACCTGTAGAATGCGTTAATTTCACAAGAATGATTGTTGATGAGGCCTATAAAATTGGCGCAAAAGAAGTTGTTGTTCATTGGAGTGATGAAGAATGTGCTAAACTCAAATATCTTAACTCGCCTATAGAGATTTTTGAAACATATCCAGATTGGATGAAAGAATCCATGCTCACCTATGCTAAAGAAGGCGCTTGCTTTTTAAGTATAAGTGCATCAAATCCTGAACTACTAAAAGATGTAGATCCTAAAAAAATTGCAACTGCACAAAAATCCTCTAGCATAGCTACAAGAGAATTTAGCGAAAGACTTATGAGTAATAAAAATTCTTGGTCTATAATAGCTCTACCAACTAAAGGTTGGGCAACTAAAGTATTCCCTAACCTTTCTGAGGATGAAGCAATAAATAAACTATGGGAAAACATATTTAATATAGTACGTGTGGATCAAGAAAATCCAGTTAAAGCTTGGGAGTATCACAAGAAAAATTTAATTAAAAAAATAAACTACCTTAATGAGAAAAACTTTAAATGTCTTCACTACACAAACTCTCTAGGTACAGACTTAAATTTAGAGCTTGTGTATAATCACCTATGGATAGGTGGTGCAGAATACACTCCAGAGGGGATAGAATTTATTGCAAATATGCCCACAGAAGAGATCTTTTCAATGCCAAAGAAAACCGGAGTTAATGGTAAAGTCTTTAGCTCAAAACCACTTAACTATGGTGGCAACCTAATTAATAACTTCTCTCTTACCTTTAAAGATGGTAGAGTTGTTGATTTTGAAGCTAAAGAAGGTTATGAATCCTTAAAGTCATTAATTGAAACTGATGAAGGATCTCATTTTCTTGGAGAAGTTGCTTTAGTTCCATTTAACTCTCCTATTTCAAATTCCAATATAGTTTTCTTTAACACTCTATATGACGAAAATGCTTCATGTCACTTAGCCCTAGGTAAAGCATATAACTTATGTGTGAAAGATGGAGTAACCAAAACTACTGAAGAAGTGTTAGCTCTAGGTGGCAATGATTCTTTGACTCATGTTGACTTCATGATAGGAACTTATGATTTAAATATTACTGGAATTGGCTTTGATGGTTCAAAAACTCCTATTTTTATAAATGGTAATTGGGCTATATAACTATTAAATATCATTATATAAATATAAATTTAATTTCATATATCATATATATGTTTTTAGTATCAACTTCAATGTATAACTTATAGATAATTTATTAAGTTAAAATTATCTATAAGTTATTCTTTTTTTAGTTAAAAGTATAGTTATTATAATTAGTAATAAAGTTTTAATACTTTTTGTGTATTTATGTTGTAAAATATTAATTGTAAATCATAAAAATGTTTAAAAATAAAAGGTGGTGCTCAATAGTATGTCAAATTTCAATATTTTAGTAGTAGATGATGAAGTTGAAATATGTAATGCTATAGAAATATATTTAAAACGTGAAGGATTAAAAGTGTTAAAGGCCTATGATGGAATTGAAGCTCTTCAGATTTTAGAAGAAGAAAAGATTCATTTAATATTATCAGATGTAATGATGCCAAAACTTGATGGTATAAAAACATGTTTAAGAATTAGAGAAAATAGAAATATACCTATAATAATTCTATCTGCTAAATCTGAAAATCTTGATAAGATTATTGGATTAAATAGTGGTGCTGATGATTATATAACTAAACCTTTTAATCATCTTGAACTTATAGCCAGGGTTAAATCTCAACTTAGAAGATATGAAAAACCTCTTGATATAGAAAATGTAAATTTAAAAGATAAAATTGTAATTAAAGACCTAATTATTGATACAACCCTAAAATCTGTAACCCTAAGGGATGAACCTGTAAAACTGACAGCTACTGAATATGGAATATTACTATTACTAGCTTCTAATACCGGTAAAGTTTTTTCTATAAAAGAAATATATGAAAATGTATGGAAAGCCCCATTTTACCATAGTGAGAATACAGTAACTGTTCACATTAGAAGAATGCGTGAAAAAATTGAAATTAATTCTAAAGATCCAGAATATATAAAAGTTGTCTGGGGAGTTGGATATAAAATTGAAAATCCTAGTTAAAGGAGGGTTAAACATTGACTTCTACTATTAAAAAACTAATTAAAAAATGGATTAATGCCTCTAATGAAAATATAATTTTAATTGAAATACTGATAGTTTTTATTATAGGTATAACTGTTCTTCCAAAATTTCTTCAAATAACTCTATCTGATTATGATAATTATACCAATAGATATAGTTTCTATGGAACTGCTATTATTAACGAAAAAACTTTTAAGAATGAGATGCTACAAAATGATGTCATCAATTTCAGAGAAAATTTATTAAGTGTTACAGAAGGATTTTCAAAAATTCTCCATTGTAAAACTGATAATGATGAAAAAGTTATACAAAACGCCTTAGAAACTTCTCTTACTGGTGATATTGGAGTTTTACTTATTGATAAAACTAATAATAGGTGTTTTTCTAACAGAAATTGGTTTTCAGATTATCCTTTCAATGAACTTCCACCTAAAGATGCATTAATAAAATTATCTAAAGAAGATGATGTGTTAGTTTATAGTTCTAATAATTTATCACATTATTCAGCTCCAAGAGGTTACTATAATGGTGCATATACCTCTCCTAATACTGAATTAGAGGAACTTTACTTTATTCGTGGTGCTAAATATAGTAGTATGGCAAACTTCATACGACTTAAATTTTATTTTTCTATTCCTCTACTAACTATATTTATGATTTTATTAATTAAACAATTTTTCTGTATTAAAATTTGGGGAATAAAAAAGTATATACGTAATTTTAACAATTTACTTATTTTTAGGTTAATAAAGTCTATTAATATTTTTTTTGTAAGTATTAAGGATGTATTTAGAAACTTATTTTTTGATACTACACTATTAGGACTTTTTATATTTTGGGTAATGTATTTACCTCTATCCTATGCGTTTAATTCTAATGATTACTTTTTTTATTTCAACAGGAATCTTAATAGTTTCCTTATAAAATCAACTTTCTTTATTATTATAGCAAGTACATGTGTTAGATATTTAGAGAGTATAAATAATAAGAATAATTTAATCAAATATCTTAAAAAAATTGAAGATGGAGATATGCGTGTAGATATAAATACTAAAAATCTTGGTAATTTATCTAGCTTAGCAATGGAAATAAACAATTTAAAGGTAAGCTATAACAAGAAAGTTAAAGAAGGAATTGGAAGTGAGAAGTTAAAAACTGAACTTATAACTAATGTATCCCACGATTTAAAAACTCCACTAACTTCCATTGTAAATTATGTAGATATACTTAAAGATGAATCCCTTGATAAAAGTGAAATAAAGGATTATGTTACCATTCTAGACAATAAATCAACTAAACTAAAAAAACTTGTTGAAGACTTATTTGAAATGTCAAAAATGAACTCTGGACAAATTATTTTAAACAAAAGCGATGTAGATATTGTAGAACTAATTCATCAGAGCCTAGGAGAACTAAGTTTTTTAGGCGAAAATAAGAATCTCGCCTTTAAAGTAATTGGAATTAAAGATTGCCACCTACACCTAGATGGTTCTAGAATTTCAAGAGTTATGGATAACTTAATATGCAATGCTATAAAATATTCACTTGAAAACTCTAGGATTTATCTTGAAGTTATAGAATGTGAAAAGGAATGTGAGATAATAATAAAAAATATATCAAAATACGATTTAGATTTTAATGAAGATGACATTCTTGAACGATTTGTTAGAGGTGATAAATCTAGAAATTCTGCAATAGATGGTTCTGGTTTAGGTCTTGCTATTTCTAAAACTATTATAGAACTCCATAAAGGCACTCTTAAAGTTAAATGTGACGGAGACTTATTCAAGGTAATAATTAAACTTCCTAAATCTTAGAATATAAAACTAGATAAACTTTACAAAGCTACCTTAAAGCTATAGCGTTTAGGTAGCTTTTCTATATTTCCTCAATATCTTCATTCTTATAGTACTTTTCTCTAAATGTTCTATACTCATCTAAAATGTTTTTATTCTCTTCTATAAAGCAATTAAATATATTTAAATTCTCTACAGTATCACTACCTACCACATGCTCAATTAACTCTGTTTCTATGAGTATATCACTATTAGAGCCTAAAAATTTCAAAAACTTTTCTATTGTATTATGTCTACATAAAAGATATTTACCTACCTTTATACCAAGAGCAGTAAGTCTTATAATTCCATACTTTTCATAATCGATCAAACCTAGCTTGCCGAGCTTCTGCATCATCTTGGAGGCTGAAGAATCTCTAACATTTAACATTGCAGACAGCTTATTAAGTCTTATATAATCCTCCCCCTCCATAGTGCATCTATAAAGCATTTCTACATAATCTTCCATGGATGCAGTGATTAATCTATCATCAAATAGCTTCTGCTCATATGCTCTAACTGTATAAAATTTTTTATCCACTAACTTTATCCTCCATATTCCATAAATTATATTTTACTCCTTAACAAATTTTCAAACTTCCATTTCCATTACATATTTATATAGATTATAAACACTAAAATATAAATAATTAAAAACTATTAAATATTTTTACTTTATTTTTTAATAGTATTTTAAAATAGTATCATGAATATATAAATAATCATATGTTAGAGTAGGGAAAGATTTTTTCCCTACTCTTACTAGTTAAATATATGATTAATTAAAAATAATTAGAAGTACTATAACTTACTTAATTAATTATAAATACAAAAAGTTTAAAAGGAGATTAACAGTATGAATAAAAATTCAAATGTTTATATAGAGTCATCTAGAATATTACCCTTAACAGATTTATCTTTGGGCAGAAAATGCAAAGTAAAAACCCTTACCTCTAGTGGATCTATAAGACGCAGAATGCTTGATCTTGGACTTATATCCAATACAGAAATAGAAGTTCTTAATCAAAGTCCTTCTGGTGATCCTGTAGCTTATTTAATTCGTGGAGCAGTAATTGCAATTCGTAAGGAAGATGCTTCTAACATATTAGTTGAAGCACTTTAATGTGGTAAGTCTACTATAGCATTTCATTATAAGAATAAAAATATATTAATTTTATTGTTATTGGTAAAATATTATAGGCTTCAGATAGAATTTTAACTTCACCTGAAGCCTATTAATAGATATTTACGTAATTCACATCTACACTAACCTAAACTTTTCATAATTATATAATACAATACTTTATTATACAAGGAGGTTTTTAAATGGGATTAACTAATCAATCTACCGGAGTTAGCGCTCTAGAAAAAGAACTTAATATAGGTCGTGCTTCCCCATCAGATAAAATAATTGCTCTAGCTGGTAATCCTAATGTAGGCAAGAGCACAATTTTTAATAGCTTAACTGGACTTAACCAACATACTGGAAATTGGCCTGGAAAGACAGTATCCAATGCACAAGGTAGATATACTCACAAGGATAAATCCTTTATACTAGTTGATATACCTGGGACCTACTCTCTTATGGCTAATTCTGTAGAAGAAGAGGTTGCTAGAGACTTTATCTGTTTCGGTAATCCTGATGCCACTATAGTTATCCTTGATGCTACTTGTCTAGAAAGAAACTTAAACTTAGTACTTCAAACTATAGAAATAACTAACAATGTAGTAATATGTGTGAACCTGCTAGATGAAGCTAAAAGAAAGGGAATTAATGTAGACTTAACAAAACTTTCCTTACTTCTCGGTGTTCCTACTGTAGGTACTAGCGCTACTACAGGATATGGTCTTAAAGAATTAATGGATATAGTATATAATTTCACAAATAATGAAGTGCCTATAAATCCTATTAAAATTAAGTATGATAAAGTTTTAGAAGATTCTATCTCATTAATAGAACCAGAAGTAAAAATAGCTCTAAAAAATATAGATTCTAAAATTAACCCTAGATGGATTTCTTTAAAATTATTAGAAAATGACCCTAGTCTAATTCACTCATTGAATAAATATTTAAATATTAACATGTTAAATAATGAAATAATTAAAGAGAAGTTAATAGAATCAACTAATCTTTTAACTAATTATAACATAACTGGAGAACATTTTAGGGATATATTAGTAACTACTTTAGTAAGTAAAGCCGAAAAAATCAGCATGAAAGTGATTACAAAAGAGAATTATAAATATAACATTACTGATAGAAAGATTGATAGAATTCTTACATCTAAAATATATGGAATACCTATAATGATTTTACTTTTATGTGTTGTTTTTTGGATAACAATTACAGGTGCTAATTACCCTTCATCCCTTTTATCTACTGCGCTCTTCTGGATTGAAGATAAACTTAGTGTATTTTTACTAGGTTTAGGTGCACCCTGGTGGCTGGAAGGTGTTCTAATAAAAGGAATTTACAGAACCTTAGCCTGGGTTATTGCTGTAATGCTTCCTCCAATGGCTATTTTCTTTCCATTATTCACACTTCTTGAAGATTTAGGATATTTACCTAGAATAGCTTTTAATTTAGATAACTTCTTTAAAAAAAGCTGTGCATGCGGAAAACAAGCTCTTACTATGTGCATGGGATTTGGCTGTAATGCAGCAGGAGTAATTGGCTGCAGAATTATAGACTCTCCTCGAGAAAGGCTAATTGCAATTATTACAAATAATTTTGTACCTTGTAATGGGCGTTTTCCAACTTTAATTGCTATAATCACTATGTTCTTTGCTGGCACTTTTGTTGGACCATCACAATCTATTATATCTTCATTAATTCTAACATGTGTAATCCTATTAGGAGTATTTATGACCTTAATGATTTCCAAAATTCTATCTAAAACTATACTTAAAGGAGTACCATCATCCTTTACTCTAGAACTTCCCCCTTATAGAAAACCACAAGTGGGGAAAATAATAATTCGCTCTATATTTGATAGAACTCTATTCGTTTTAGGTAGAGCAGTTGTTGTAGCAGCACCTGCTGGATTAGTTCTTTGGATAATGGCTAATATTACAATTGGAAACTTAAGTCTACTGGCTCATTGTGCTAATTTTTTAAATCCCTTCGCGAATTTAATAGGCTTAGATGGTTATATATTAATGGCATTTATACTTGGTTTTCCTGCTAATGAAATTGTAATTCCTATTATTATTATGAGTTATACAGCTACTGGAAGTTTATTGGAATTTGATAGTTTAATTCAACTAAGACAGCTTCTAACTTCAAATGGTTGGACATGGCTTACAGCATTAAATGTAATGTTATTTTCTTTAATGCACTGGCCATGTAGTACAACTTGTTTAACTATAAAAAAGGAAACTCAAAGCTTTAAATGGACCGCCATTTCCTTTGCAATTCCTACCATAACAGGTATTGTAATTTGTTTTACGATAACAACTGTAGTCCGAATTCTAGGCCTCGCTTAAACATTTAAATAAAAAAACAGAGTTTATACACAATGTCATTAAGTTAGTGATTTTTCTATAAACCAAAATCCAATCCGAAGTATATCTACTTCCGATT
>NZ_DHYX01000058.1:0-7538 GCF_002414285.1 Clostridium sp. UBA5119
TCTTAACTTAATGACATTGAGCAATAGCTGTGCTTTTAAAACAATGTATTAACTTTCTTTGTATGTGTTACTCTCATTATTTGAAATTTCTTCTATCTGATTTTCATCTGTTGACACTTCATCATTAAGAGTTTCTACATTCCAATCCTTAAACTTATCATTAGAACTAATACTATTCTCTTCTACAGGAACATCATTTTTCTCTTTCGGAGAATCTAACACTATTTTTTCCGCATCAAATTCTGCAAGAGTTTTCCCTTCCATTATTGCATTAAATTCTTCCGCAGTAAGTTTTTCTCTTTCAAGTAGAGCTTTTGCAACATCATGAAGTTTATCTATATTCTCTTTAAGAATAGTTTCTGTTCTCTCATAAGCCTCATCAATTAAAGCTTTAATTTCTCTATCTATCTTAGATGCAACCTCTTCAGAGAAATCTCTTGTTCTTCCAAAGTCTCTTCCCATGAATACTTCACCATCTTCTTTTCCAAAAGATATAGGTCCTAGAGCATCTGTCATACCATATTCCATAACCATCTTCTTAGCTATTGATGTAGTTCTATCTATATCATTTTTTGCTCCTGTACTTATATCTCCAAGAATTAACGCTTCAGCAACTCTTCCACCTAAAAGACCAACCATATCATCTCTAAGTTTAGACTTAGATGTATATGCTGTATCTTCATTAGGTAGATGTAAAGTATATCCTCCTGCCATGCCTCTTGGAATAATACTAATTTCATGCACAGCGTAAGAATTAGGTAAGTATTTAGATACTACTGCGTGACCAGCTTCATGATATGCAGTTAAATTCTTATCTTTCTCACTAATAACTCTGGATTTTTTTTCTGGTCCAGCCATTACTCTAGTTATAGATTCTTCTAACTCTTCCATAGTTATAACTTTTCTTCTAGCTCTAACAGTTAATAAAGCAGATTCATTCATTAGATTTTCAAGGTCTGCCCCAGTAAATCCTGGTGTTCTCTTTGCAAGTATTTTTAAGTCTACATCTTCATTTAAAGGTTTATTCTTAGAGTGAACTTTTAATATTTCTTCTCTTCCTTTAACATCAGGTACACCAACAACTATCTGTCTATCAAATCTACCTGGTCTTAAAAGAGCTGGGTCTAAAATATCTGGTCTATTTGTAGCGGCTACCATTATTATGCCTTCATTTACACCAAATCCATCCATTTCAACAAGAAGTTGGTTTAAGGTTTGCTCTCTTTCATCATGACCTCCACCCATACCAGCACCTCTTTGTCTACCTACAGCATCAATTTCATCTATAAAGATGATACATGGTGCANNGGTCAAAACGACCTGGACGTAGCAACGCTGGATCTAAAACATCCGAACGGTTCGTTGCGGCAATGACGATCACGCCTTCATTCCCATCAAAACCATCCATTTCAACCAACAACTGGTTCAATGTTTGTTCCCGCTCATCATGTCCGCCACCCATACCGGCACCACGTTGGCGACCAACTGCATCGATTTCATCGATAAAGATAATCGCAGGCGCGTTTTTCTTCGCTGTTTCAAATAAATCCCGGACACGGCTAGCACCGACCCCGACAAACATTTCAACGAAATCTGACCCTGATATACTGAAAAATGGAACTCCAGCTTCTCCAGCTACTGCTTTTGCTAAAAGAGTTTTTCCTGTTCCTGGAGGACCAACTAATAGTACTCCTTTTGGAATTCTAGCTCCTACTTCCATATATCTCTTAGGATTTTTAAGAAAATCTACTATTTCCTCAAGCTCTTGCTTTTCTTCATCAGCTCCAGCTACATTTTTAAAGGTAACCTTTTTATCACCTTCTAAAGGTACAGCCATCTTAGCTTTACTTTTACCAAAGCTCATAACCCCACGGCCGCCTCCGCCACCGCTTCCACTAGATTGATTCATAAACATTACCCAAAATAACACTACCATTCCTATCACAAGAAGCGTAGGTAAAATTCTCATCCAAACTGGAACTGTAGCAGGTGGATCATATTTTTCATTCATATCAGGGTTTGGATTTTCTTTAAGTATTTGAGAATACCTTGATTGTAAAATATTTACACTGAATTCAGTACCATCACTTAATTTACCCCTTACTGATGTACCATCAGACGATGTTTGTATGGCTGATACTTGTTTTTGTTGCATATATTTTTCAAATTCTGTTACACTTATTTCTTTTAAAGTTCCTGTACTATCGAATAATGATAATGCAGAAAATATAACTAGTATTAATACTAAAAACCAAATTGTTGCACTAGAAATTTTTTTCATTTAAAGCCCCCCTCTCTCTACGGTTCAATATCACTAAAAATTCTATCATATGAGTTTTTCCTTTACAACATCAATAATATTAATTATTAATGAACTACTATTCTATTCTATTTTAAAAATAAATAAGATTATATCTATATAGTATAAAACTTTACTACTTCATATATACGTGTTCATCTAATATTCCTATATAAGGAAGATTCCTATAAATTTCAGCATAGTCAAGACCATATCCTACTAAGAAATAATCCGGAACATCAAAACCAAGATATTTAACATCTAGTTCTTCCTTTCTTCTTTCAGGTTTATTAAGTAAACAAGCTATTTCAAGACTCCTTGGATTTCTAGCACCTAAGTATTTCATAAGATATTTAAGAGTTACTCCACTATCTATAATATCTTCTACTATCAACACATCCTTGCCTTTTATTTCAAAATCTAAATCCTTTATTATTTTTACTATTCCTGAAGATTGTGTAGCGTCTCCATAGCTAGATACAGCCATAAAATCCATCTTACAAGGTATAGTTATGTTTTTCATTAAATCAGACATAAACATTACTGAACCCTTTAGAATACCAAGTACAATTAAATCTCTACCTGCATATTCCTTTGATATTTTAGCCCCTATTTCTTTAGTTTTTTCTGTCAAAACCTCTTCAGTTAATAAAACTTCTTTAATGTCCTTATTCATGTTTTTCCTGCCTTTCCACACTTACTTCTATAATTTTTTTTACTCCTTCATGGATTTTAAATTTATCACTTATTTTATATCCAATTATCCATGAAATATCTTCATCAAAACAAATCAGAGGCACAAAATCTCTTTCTTCTCTTGGAATCTTTAAGTCTATAAATATGTCCTTTAACTTCTTGCTACCTTTCATCCCAAGAGGATAAAATCTATCCCCATTCCTTCTAAATCTTAATGCTATATTTTTTATATTAGTACCATTAAAATATTTTATGTTATCATTAGACTTAAAATTCATTTTTTTATCACTATCTATAGATCTTATATATACTTTAAGTCCTAACTCTTCAATGTAATTATTACCCATATTAAGATTTATAATAGTATCTATATCAACTTTACATTGTTTTTTTTGCCTTGTTATTTCAATATTACCGTATACATTCTTGATTAATATTTCTTTTGGAACAATTGTAAATTTTCCTGTGCCAGATTTTTGTAAGTTTATAATATTATCGATATGTATGCTTTGAATATTGTTTATATCCCCTTTGACTTCTAATAGAGCTTTTCTTATAACTCTACTTGCTAAAGATGGATGAAGATAAAATACATCTTTATATATTATAACCTTATCTTCTCCTATATCACAATATTTTTGAAAAACTTTGATTGCATTTTCTTGAATATAATCCTCATCACGTTTGATAAGTTCACACATTCTATTTAAGGTTGTAATTATATCTGAGTTAAAGTTTTGTTGTATATAAGGTATCAATTCTAATCGGATCTTATTTCTTGAATATATAGGCTCATAATTTGTTTGATCTATTCTAGCTGGAAGATTGTTTTCTTTACAGTAACCCTCGATTTCTTGTCTGCTCACATTTATTATCGGTCTTATATATACTTCATCTCTTACAGGTTTAATCCCTATAAGCCCTTCTATTCCAGTTCCTCTCATTAACCTCATAAGTACTGTTTCTGCTTGATCATTAAGATTATGAGCTAATGCAACTTTATTTGCATTAAGCTTTTTTAGAAGCTCTTCAAAAAATCCATATCTGGCATCCCTACCAGCCATCTCCGTGGATATATTGTTTTCACAAGCTATGAAGTTTATATCTATAGACTTGCTAAAGAATTCAATTTGATTTTCTTTGCAAAACCTTCTACAAGTAGCTTCATCCTCATCTGATTCACTGCCTCTTAACATATGATTCACATGAGCTGCATATAGTTTTATATTATAATCATCCATTAATGTAGACAAAACATGCAATAAACTTATAGAGTCAGGACCTCCAGATAATGCAACTATAACTTTGTCTCCTTTATTCAACATTCGATTTTCTTCAATAGTTTTAATAACTTGATTTCTCATATTATTATTATGTACTTTCGGCCACTCTTTATCTTCCATAAAAACACTTCCTAAAAATATAGTTTTAAGTCATAATATCATAAATGTAAGAATTTTAAAACAAATATAATAAAAAATGAAGAAATGTTTACACACCTCTTCACTTTTTTTATTATAACCATTATAAATTAGCTATAATTAACTTTCTAATTTACTTAACCCAAATTAAGCCGTGTGAACTCTAGAAACCATAACTGTCATATCATCCTTAACCTTATTTTTTCCTATTCTCTTCGCTTCATTAATTATACCCTTAGATAGTTCCTCTGGACTCACATTATCATTTCTACATAAATAATCCAATATCCAATCTATCTTACCACTAGATTCTTCATCACAGTCTGTAATTCCATCTGTTAACATAACAATCAGATCGCCATTTTTTACTTTCTTACTATGAATCTCTATATCTGCTTCATCTAGTATTCCAATAGGTAAACTTCTAGATTTAATAATATCTATGGTATCACTACTCTTTACAATACTAGCTACTGCTCCCACCTTCATAAAATCTACTTCTCCACTATACAAGTCAATTGCACTTAAGTCTACTGTAGAGAATTTTTCATCCTCTGAAAATTTAAGGCTCATTATAGAGTTAACTGTATTTATAGCTGTAGTTCTACTAAATCCTGCACCTGTAAATTTCTCAATTAATTCAACTACAGCCTTACTTTCTCTTCCTGCCTGTGGACCTGAGCCCATTCCATCACTAATAACCATCATGTAACTACCATCATATCCTTCTCCAAAATTAAAATTATCTCCAAAGATAGTTTGTCCATCTTTACATGCCCTAGATACGCTAGTAGTTACTCCAAACTTAGGTACTTCTTCAAACATAGCAGTACACTTATTAGTTATAGGATTAATCTTACACCCGTCGACTTTTAATTTCATTTTATAACCTACACAGTCATTAATTAAAGGTAGCATTTTTTTTACACATAAATTTCTTCCATTGCAACAATTACAGGTTATCTGTATATTTAGTCTTTCATTCTTGTCTTTTATTGCAAATACATCATCAATTTCTATATCGTACTTTTCAAGAATTCTTATAATCTTTTTTTCTGAATCTTTGTCTTCATTAAAGTCTGATGAAAACTCTTCCATAATCTCATCTACAGACTTAGCCATGTTATTGAATTGATTTGCAATTAGCTCTCTGCCCTCTGCTAATCTACTTCTCCACATTTCACTTATAATAAATTTATTTATTATATCTTCTGTATTCCTTATTAGCGAAGCTTTCCTTATACATTTCTTTTCTAATAATTGCGGAAAAATGTTAGTTCTATTCTGAGCATTTTCTAAAAGTTCTCCAAAAGCCTTATAGGTATTTATCATTTCTCTTCCCCAGCATATTCCGCATGTATCACAGCTATTACATACTCTATTAGCTAAATTCTCTATAAGCCCACTACTTTTAGTACTCATATCCAGCTTATCATTATCAGCTAAATTATTCAACGTGCCAGCCATATTTAGAAGCACTTCAGAAAACTTATCTAACCTATCTGTGAAAATTCCCTTTACTTTATTAACATATCCTTCTTCATATCTTTTACTTTTTTTCTCTACATCTAATTCTCCAGATATAGTTTCATATATATCATTAGGTATAACTACAAATAACGCTGTAGATAAAATCCCTTCTGCCAATATAAATTGTGAAATTCCTTCTGGTATATAAGTAGCTATATAAATCTTCATTATGCAAAATACTATAAATGATGCTAAAGATGAAATCAACTTTCCACCTTCTCTAAATATCCCTGAAGTTAAGGCACATACTCCCAATACTGTTGCATAACCAAAAATATTCTGGCTAGACATTCCCACAATTACACCCATAGCAATTCCTGCTGTAGCACCTATGCTTGTACCACAAACATAACCTATAATAGATACAACTGCAATACTTAATACACTTAAAATTGATATATTGAAAACTTCAATACCCCAAGTACCTGCAATTATTAAAGCTATTAATATACTCATAGAAACTATTTCTTCATTTGAAAATAAATGCTTTGTTCTTATCTTTTTAAAGCTGTTAATACTATACTCCAGTATTAAGTAAACAGGTATTATACTTACTCCTTCTAATGCAGTATTACCAAGTGCCAACAGTAGTGTATACTGATTTACTAACATAGTATATGCAAAAATCATTATTAAAGTTGCTCCTATAATAGCAAACTTTTGAATATTCTTTTTTATAAAACTATTTAAAATTAAACATATTATAACCAAAGTTGGAACTATAGTTATATACATTAAGGAATTTTCTAGTACACCTATTGTAGTTATGTAGCCCAATATAGATCCCAGCCCAACAAATAAAGATAATTTATTATCCCCTAAGAATAGTATTGTAAGTAAAAATGCAATTCCAAAAGGTGCAGATTTATTTATCATTATTACTCTACTAACTAATATAGCAACACAGAAAAACATAATACTCTTCGCTATTATTTTTGCTCCGTCACCCTCTTTATCATTACTAATAACCATACTGCTTTTTACTCTTTTATACGTCTTAATATTTTCTCCATATTGCATAATAATTTCACCCACCTGTATTTTTTTTACAGGTTAATTATATCAATGTTCATTGGAAATAAATGTAATTTAATAGGACCTACATAAAGAAATTTATTACAATAAACTCCATTTATCTCTCTTTTAATTTTTAGTTTATGGCTCTAAATTATTAAGTTATTTGGCTTATAGTATGACTTTAGTAAATCTATACCCCTTAATTTTCTTATTTTTATATATTATATTTTTATGTCATGAATAATAATTATAAAAGGTTTCATGGGGAAAATATTTTTCATATAAATATAATTAATTAATATACTTATATTTATATTTATTTTTGAACTCTGTTTATAAATTCAATTCATTAAACTTTTTATAAATTAACTAATCTTATTTAAAAGAAAAAATGGATTGAATATATATTCAATCCACTCTTATGGTTGCGGGGGCAGGACTTGAACCTACGACCTTCGGGTTATGAGCCCGACGAGCTGCCAACTGCTCCACCCCGCGTCATTTGGTGCTGAAGACCGGAATCGAACCGGTACGGTGTTTAACCACCGCAGGATTTTAAGTCCTGTGCGTCTGCC
>NZ_DHYX01000088.1:0-4535 GCF_002414285.1 Clostridium sp. UBA5119
TTTTCAAAGACCATTTGGTTTTCATCAATCTACCGACTGACTACTTTTTAAATTTTATCACCATCATTTTGTTATGTCAATAACTTTTTAAAACTTTTTTGTTTAAATCCATTTTTAAAGTTATCTAGATTTGAACTTTGAAGTTCGCATCACTTAGTGACGAGATTTATAATATCATAGGGTTTGCTTTCTCTTCTTAACTTATGTAATTATATATAAAAATTATCCTTTATTTGCTCTAAATTTCTTATTTTTTCTCTAATTTACATGTATTGATACACTTGGTTAAGTTTTTTAAATTTATTTATGATATGGCGTATAGTACTAATTAATTATATGTTTTTTATCTGTAAAATCTTATAAACCACTCTGAGTATATAGATTTAGAATAAATAGTTACGTATATGAATTGAAAACTAGTTATATATACCTAGTTAAATAGTTATTCTATCCATGATGGTTTCAAAGAGATTTGCCATTTGTATACCCAGATTACAAGAGCTATTAAAATGTGAAGTACAATAGAGTGTCACTATTACTTATAACTAACCTAACAATCTAGTATAATCTTCTTATAGTATTCTTTACAATTTAATTGACATTATGATTAAAAAAGTATATTCCTAGAAAACAGTAAATCAAAACTGCGTTCTAGGAGTATATCTTTCTATTATTACGTTAATACAAAGTATTATAGATATATATATTTTTTAATAATGCTCTATTACTTTAAATTCTTAACAACTTCTTTAAACCTATTTCCTCTAATCTCAAAGTTTTCAAACATATCAAAGCTTGTGCATGCTGGAGCTAATGCTACTATGTCTCCGCTTACTGATATTTCTACTGCTTTATTTACAGCTTCTTCTAACGTATCAACCATATGAATATCAACATGGATACCCTTTTCATTTTTTAATTTGTCAAAAACTTTTTTAATTTGTTCTTTAGCTTCCCCAAGCAAAATCAATGATTTAATATATGGATATCCTTCATATGCTAATGGATCGAAAGGAACTTTTTTATCACGTCCTCCAGCAATTAATACTACCGGTTTTTCAAAAGCTTTTATACCTGCTAATGTTCTAGTAGGACTTGAAGCTATAGAATTATTATAATATTCTACATCTCTATAGCTTCTTACAAATTCATTTCTATGTTCTACACCTTTAAAAGTAATTGCGACTTCTCTCATATATTTTACATCCACATCATCCATTATCAAAGCGAAGGCTGCTAATAAATTTTCTATATTATACATACCTTTAAGCAATACTTCACTTTCATTACATACCTTTTTACCTCTAGCAAAAAGATTTCCACTTTTATAGTAAGCTCCATTTTCTATAACACTATTTCTACTAAAAGTATAAAGACGCCCATTTTCTTCCCCTTTAATATTTCTTGTAACATCATTGTCTTCATTTAACACCAACAGGTTATCTTTATTCTGATATTTAAATATATTCTTTTTCGAATCTATATATTCTTGTAAATCTATATGCATATCTAAATGGTTAGGTGATAAATTTGTAATTAAAGCTACTTCTGGAGATGTATCCATAGTCATAAGTTGAAAACTTGATAATTCAAGAACAACCTTATCATCTGGTGATATTTCTTCTATTTTTGTGAATAATGGGGTACCTATATTCCCTCCAATCCAAGTTTTGAAACCTGCCGCACTTAAAATACTATATACTAAAGATGTAGTTGTTGTTTTTCCGTCGCTTCCTGTTATACCGTATACTTTAGCAGGACAATATCTTAAAAACTCCTCCATCTCAGATGTTATATATGAACCTTCATTTTGGGCTATAGTTAATTCTTTACTATCAATTCTCATAGATGGGGTTTTAAAGATAACATCAAAGCCACGCAAATTAGATAGATATCCTTCTCCCAATTCAAATTTAACTCCTTTGCATTGATACTTGTCTACAACTTCTTTAAGTTTTTCTATATTCTTTTTATCAAATGCAGTTACTTTAGCTCCTAACCCAATAAGGAACTCTATAAGCGGTATATTGCTTACCCCTATTCCTACTACTGCTACATTTTTATCCTTAATAAACTTCTTAAACTCACTAAAATTTCTTTTCATTCTTATTCCTCCAGTACCGCCATATATTAGCTTACTTCTATACTATAATTATATCATTACATTAAACTTAAAAAAACTCTATGAAAAATACTTATTCTATTTATTGCAAAAGTTCCCCTATTTTCTTTATTTTCGCCTATTTTCCCCCTGAATCTGCTAACTTTCCATTGTTTTTTCAATTTAATTTATTATTTTTTAAAAAAGCTATTGCTATGAGTTTTTCAATATGATATAATCTGTTTGTGCCGTAAGTAAAGGTGTTAAAACTTTTCCCCAAAGGTTTAACATTGCACATAACATATCCCCATGATTAAACCCTATTTTTTACCGGATGCAAATCCGGTTATTTTTTTATTCATTTATATAAATCTCCAGTAATGAACCCTTAAATACAATTTCTATTTAAATTTTAGACTACAATACATTTTTTAAACACCCTTAATTTATCATACCAATATATTTTTACTTTACATATTCAACTTATTATATTCTTTACTATAAAATAACTCCAAGCAAATTAATGCCTAGAGCTATTTTAAATCTATATAGACTTCTATTAAAATTCCATTTTTCCTTCTATATAGGATACTAGATTACTTATTGGCATTCTTACTTGTTCCATAGTATCTCTATCCCTTACTGTAACACTTTCATCTTCTATAGTGTCAAAGTCAATAGTAATACAGAATGGTGTTCCTATTTCATCTTCTCTTCTATATCTCTTTCCTATACTTCCAGCCTCATCATAATCTACATTAAACTTTTTAGATAATATTCCATATACATCAAGAGCCTTTTCACTTAATTTCTTACTAAGCGGAAGTACCGCAGCCTTAAATGGTGCTAATGCTGGATGAAGATGCATCACCGTTCTAACATCTCCGCCTTCTAGTTCTTCTTCATCATAAGCTTCACACAAGAATGCTAATGCAACTCTATCAGCTCCTAATGATGGTTCTATACAGTATGGTACATATTTCTCATTAGTAGTTGGATCTAGATAAGATAGCTCTTCTCCTGAATGTTCCATGTGTCTTTTTAAGTCATAGTCTGTTCTATCAGCTATTCCCCAAAGCTCACCCCATCCAAATGGGAATAAAAACTCTATGTCACAAGTAGCATTACTATAGAATGATAGTTCTTCTTTTTCATGATCTCTAAACCTTAGATTTTCCTTACCCATTCCTAGGTTAAATAAGAAATTCTTACAATACTCTTTCCAATATTCAAACCACTCTAAGTCAGTTCCTGGCTTACAGAAAAATTCAAGCTCCATTTGCTCAAACTCCCTTGTTCTAAAGGTAAAGTTACCTGGAGTAATTTCATTCCTGAAAGATTTACCTATTTGAGCTATTCCAAAAGGCACTTTCTTTCTTGATGTTCTTTGAGCATTCTTAAAGTTTACAAATATACCTTGAGCTGTTTCAGGTCTTAAATATATTTCATTTTTACTGTCTTCAGTTATGCCTTGGAAAGTTTTAAACATAAGGTTAAACTTTCTTATATCTGTATAATTCATTTTCCCACACTTTGGACAAACCACATTGTGTTTTACGATATATTCTTTATACTCTTCATTAGTCCATCCATCAGCTACAGCTACTTCTGCTCCTTCTGAAACCATATGATCTTCAACTAACTTATCAGCTCTAAATCTAGCCTTACATTCTTTGCAATCCATTAATGGATCAGAGAATCCACCTACATGACCTGTTGCTACCCAAACTTCTGGATTCATCAATATAGCACAATCCAAGCCTATATTATAAGGATTTTCTTGAACAAACTTTTTCCACCAAGCTTTTTTAACATTATTTTTAAATTCCACACCTAAAGGACCATAATCCCACGAATTTGCAAGTCCTCCATAAATTTCAGACCCAGAAAATATAAATCCTCTATTTTTACATAAAGCTACCATTTTATCCATAGTTAATTCTTTTGCCATATTCATTACCTCCATCAATGTTTTTTATTATTAATTGCAATTAACAAATTAATATTTGTAAATAAAAAACTTTAACCAATTAAGGGACGAAATTAATCCGCGGTTCCACCCTTATTAGCTAAAGCTCATCTTTAAAATTTATCACTAACTCAAAAGCTCCCTTCATAATATTAATATGATGACTTACACCCACCATCATCTCTCTTTAAAATCTTTATTACTACTCTTCTTTATCATCGTTATTATTCAGTTTTTAATATTATTATCCTCACATAATACTATAATTCAATATAAAATTAAAATATAAATATTATTTTGTTATATTATTTACTATAACAAAATAAGCCGACTTAAAAGCCCGCCGTAAGTTATCTTATAAAAAATGGCTCCGCGAAGAGGATTCGAACCTCCAACCTATCGGTTAACAGCCGAGTGCTCCACCGTTGAGCTATCGCGGAACATTGACCTGGCAACAACCTACCC
>NZ_DHYX01000087.1:0-320 GCF_002414285.1 Clostridium sp. UBA5119
CCGCATCTCTCAGCGACAAGATTTATCTTACCATACTTATTACATCAAATATAATATTAGTTTTTTATAATTATAGTTTATTTAAGTATATCTTCATATTTCTTGAATTTACTTTTATTTTCTTATACTGATACACATGGTATAGTATACTAAAGTAAAAATAACTTATACTAATATTTAGTCTCTATATCCGAAGTATACTACATCAAAATGAATAAATATTCGTTATATTAACTAGTTACTAATCTTCTTAATATTCCATTGAAAATATCCTTTTTATAATAATATAAGACCAATTAACTATTTTTATAATTAATTAG
>NZ_DHYX01000087.1:489-2777 GCF_002414285.1 Clostridium sp. UBA5119
TAGATTATAATTATCTCTCATATAATTAATTAACTTATTTACTTCTATTCCTCTAGGTGGTTCCACTACTGTAACTGTAGATGAAAAGCCACTATCTAAATATAACTTCAACCCATAGCTAGTTAATGCATTTCTAATAGCTACAGCAATATTTTTATGTCTATTGTATACATTCTCTATTCCTTCTTCAAGTATATTATCTATAGCAACTCTAAGTCCATATATATCACTTATTGGCATAGTATATGGAAACCATTTTTTATCATAATATCCCTTCCATATAGTTAAGTTACAATAAAATCCTACAATCGGAGTATTTCTTATTCTCATAGCTTTATCCGCATCATCACTAACCGTAACAATAGTTAATCCTGGTGGAGCTGAAAAAGCTTTTTGAGAACCTCCTAATGCAATATCTATATCCCACTCATCTACATTTATAGGTTCTCCTCCCATAGCTGCAACACTATCTACAACTGTTAATATTCCATATTCTTTAAGCATTGGACAAATTTTACTTATGTCATTAAGCACTCCTGATGGTGTATCGCAATGAACTATAGTTGCATATTTAAAATTACTATCTTTATCAAGAAATTGTCTTAAATGCTCCACATTTACTTCTCTTTTTCTATCAACAGAATAAAATACAGGTATTCCTCCATATATTTTCACAAAATCAGCAAAGCCTTCACCAAATACCCCATTATCAATAATTAGTACTCTATCTCCTAGTTCTGTAAGTGATGCACAAGCAGCTTCCAATCCTAATATACCTTCACCACTTAATATAAACACATCCTTTTCAGTATTTAGTACTTTCCCAATTTTACTGCAAGTTTCTCTATAAAAATCATAAAAATCCTTATCTAAATCTGGATTAGTAGTTTCAATAGCCCTAGCCAATCTAACATTTTCTCTTACATTAGTAGGTCCTGGTGTAAATACATATGGTTTATTCATCATTTCATCCCCTATTCATGTCTTTAATATTACTAATTAATCACAATATTTTAAATAAAAACTTTGTTAATTTCCAATTTATGTTTCTAGCATATTTTCCATTTTTGTTATTAATTTAAAATTGGTTAAGTCATAATGTAGTGGTGTAACTGTTATATATCCTTCTTTAATCATGTCTACATCAGTATTATCTTGCATTGCATCATCCGGTGCACCAGTTATTTTATATACTACATTATCATCACTTTTCTCTACTTCAACATATACATTATTATAATTTCTTTCACCTATTTTACATACCTTTAATCCCTTTAATTTATCTTTACTTATGGATGGAATATTTACATTTAGTACTGTGTTTCCAATTTTCTCACTTCTAATTTTATTTAATATTTTTTCTGCATAATCTGCAGCTATTTCATAACTTTCTTCATTCCCATCACAAGATAATGCAATTGCTGGGGTATTATTTAATGCTCCTTCAACGGCTGCAGACACAGTCCCTGAATATATTACATCGGTGCCTAAATTAAATCCATCATTTATTCCTGATACTACTATATCTATTTTTGTACTAGCAATAGTAGTTATTGCAATTTTTGTACAATCTACAGGTGTACCACTTACACTAAAACATGGAGCATTTACACCTTCTATTTTTTCTTTTTTTACAATAAGAGGATTCATTAATGTTATGGAATGACTGCTAGCACTTTTTTGACTATCAGGTGCTACTACCAATATATTGTGTGCATTTTGAAGTCTCTGTGCAATAATCTGTATACCTTTTGCCGTAATTCCATCATCATTGGTTATTAATATATTCATAATTATATAAAATAGAGAAATTTATATTCTCTATTTTCCCTCCTTTCATTTATCTAAAATCTTATTAAATAATTAATTCACCCAAAAAGAAATACTATCTACTTTTTTATTTTAACATACTAAGGAGAAAGTTTATCTTAAAATATTATAAAATTATATAAAAAAAAGACACTGCATATGCAGTGTCTTTGGTGGAGATAAAGGGATTCGAACCCTTGACCCCCTGCGTGCAAGGCAGGTGCTCTCCCAACTGAGCTATACCCCCAAATATGGTGGACCTTCAGGGACTCGAACCCCGGACCTACCGGTTATGAGCCGGTTGCTCTAACCAACTGAGCTAAAGATCCATATTACTTGGCAACAACCTACCCTCCCACACAGCTTCCCATGCAGTACTATCGGCCCCTAGATGCTTAACCTTCGTGTTCGGTATGGATACGGGTGTATCCATCTAAGGCATAATTACCAAATTTAATATGGCTCCGCGAAGAGGATTC
>NZ_DHYX01000016.1:0-13254 GCF_002414285.1 Clostridium sp. UBA5119
CACCTCTACCATTCTCTTCACCTGAAAGAATAGTAAGTGCTCCAAATTGTTCATTAACAGACTTATCTACTAAGAATGTAAGTCCTTCTACTACTTCTGTATTATCAGTATCTTTTTTTTCATCTAAAACTAGATTAAATGCTGGGCCGCCTCATCCCATACCTGCAAAATGAATTCTTACTGTATCTGATGTAACTTCATTATCTTTTAAAAATTGTAAGAATTCAACGGTAGCTTTATCACTTATTTTAACTGTTGACATAATTTTTACCTCTTTTCCTTTTCAGTTTTATAGATACATTACTATTGTGTCAATGAATCTACATATTTATTACACTAATAAATATTACTATGAATGTCAATTGTATTTATCATTGGATTTATTAATAGATTTTATTTGAAATAAATATACATACTAAAAAAGTGCAATATTAAACAAGTTTAACACTGCACTTTCAGTAATATAATTATTATTTATTAAATTTAACCGCAACTTGTGCAACCAGCACAACCGCCACCTTCTGGTTTTTTTTCTGGTTCTATAGAGAACCCACCTCTACCATTTTCATCTGCAGAAAGAATTGTTAATTCACCAAATTGCTCAGTAACTCCCTTATCCACTAAAAATGTAAGCCCTTCTACAACTTCTATGTTATCATTATCCTTTTCCTTATCTAAAACTAAATTAAATACAGCACCACCACATCCCATACCTGCAAAATGAATTCTTACTGTATCTGTCGTAACTTCATTATCCTTTAAAAATTGTAAAAATTCAGTAGTAGCTTTATCACTTATATTTACTATTGACATATTTTATTCCTCTTTTCTATATATACTAACTATTATCTAAATATAATTAAATCTTTATGACATTAATTATAAATAATTTCAATGTCATTTATAATTATATAATATCATAGCCGTTATGTGTGTCAATAGACTTATTTATCACTCTTTTCTATAGAACTTTATTACCTATAAGATAATGTAATAGCTAAATTTTTCTATACTATATTACTCTCTACTTGAAAAGATTCTATTGGTAAAATTTCATTTCCAAACATCCTATAATCATGGTATTTATATGAGCTTCTCATAATGTCTTCAGTAATAATTTTTCCTCTATTTACATAATCTAAAAAGTCATAGCATGTTAGTATATTTATATGTTCTTCTTCACATATATTAGATAAAGATTTAATAAATTCTTCAAATATTGTATTACAGGTGTTATTTAATATCTTTGCACCATCTATTATAAAGTCCCCTCCCCAAAATCCTGAATTTGAAGCTTTACCTTTAAGATCTCTAAGAAACTTTGATATCATCGTAGAGTTTATATTTTCATTATAGGATGAAATTAATATACTACTCATTTTAATATTTTCTATCATTAGTCTTTCATTTGAATCTAAATTATTAGTAAGTAATTTATATATATCTTCATCTACATAAAGATAAACATAGTTATTATTTTCTATTTGCTGTTTTATGTATTTATATAGATTAATTACCAAATGATCCTCTCCATAATAATAAAAACAGATATTTTTACCGCAACAATTACTCATAATCTCTCTCCCCTTAATTAATACCATATTGATTCTATTATTATTATTCTATTACAATATTTAATTACCTTTTTTTTCCATAAAATAATTATCTGATTATTTTTACATTTTATTACAATCATTTTTAAAGTTCTTATCTTGGTTGAAAAGTTATCGAACTTATATAACTTTTCATGTAGAAATATGGTATACTATGTGATAGAAATAATAGTTAGGTACTACTAATTATATAATAATGAATATATTGATTAAGATAGATATATATTGTAAAATATTTTTATGTGTATAAACACTAAGGAGGATTATCGATGTGCGGATTTGTAACGTTTTTTAGCAATTCTAAAATACTAGAAGAAAAGAAAGAAACTCTTCGTGATATGAGAGAAGTTATTAAACATAGAGGACCAACTCAAGATGGAGAGTATATGGATGAAAATGTTTATTTAGGTTTTAAAAGACTAAGTATTCTTGATTTGGCAAATGGAATTCAGCCCTACTCTTATAAGGATGAATTAGAAATAGTTTTTAATGGAGAAATATATAATTATATATCTTTAAGAGATGAATTAATAAAAGAAGGCTATAACTTTACTACTAATTCAGAAGTAGAAGTAATAGCTACGTTATATACTCACTTAGGAGATAAGTTTGTTGAGAAGCTTAGAGGAATGTTCTCATTTATTATTTGGGATAGAAAGAAAAAAGTATTCTTAGGTGGAAGAGATCCATTTGGTATAAAACCATTTTATTATATAGAAAATGAAACTGGACTTTATGTGGCTTCTGAGCTTAAGAGTTTTCATGCTAATCCTGATAGCGATTGTGTTGATATTGATAACGGCGCTCTTCATGACTATCTTACATTTCAATTTGTGCCAGAACCTAAAACTTTACTAAAGGATATAAAGGTTTTAAAACCAGGTCATATTATAAAGAAAGAATTAGGTAAAGCTCATGAAATAAGTTGCTATTATTCAATTAAGTTTAACCCTACTCCAGGACCAAAAGATGAAAAGATGGAAGAAATTCGTAAGGCCATAGAAGATTCCGTTGAACTACATATGCAATCTGAGGTGCCTGTTGCGTCTTTCTTATCAGGTGGAATTGATTCTACTGTTGTAACTGCTCTAGCAAAAAAACACATGCCGGACTTAAAGACCTTTACTATAGGCTTTGATCGAAACGGATATAGTGAAATTGATTTAGCTAGAGAATCAGCTGATAAACTAGGATTAGAAAACATAAGTAAAATAGTTTCTTATGAAGAATTTGCTAATGAATTACCTAAGATAATTTGGCATATGGATGAACCAGTAGCTGATCCTGCAGCTATACCACTTTATTTTATAGCAAAAGAAGCTGCTAAGCATGTTACAGTTATTTTATCTGGAGAAGGTGCTGATGAGGTATTTGGTGGATATACTATTTACCATGAACCTAATTCGTTAAAAATGTTTAATCATGTACCTGGTTTCTTAAAGAAAGCCTTAAAATCTGGTGCATCTCATATACCAGAAGGAACAAGAGGAAAAAGCTTTATTGACAGAGGCTGTACTCCTATGAGAGAGCGTTATGTAGGTAATGCAAAAATCTTCTTAGATGATGAAAAGGAAGGAATACTTAATAAGTATGAGTCAAAATATACAATTAAGAGCGCTATGAATGATATCTATGATAGAGCTGCTCAATATGACCCTATCACTCAAATGCAATTTGTAGATTTTAATACATGGCTTACAGGAGATATCCTTGTTAAAGCTGATAGAATGACTATGGCTCACTCTTTAGAGCTTAGGGTACCATTCCTAGATAAAGAAGTATTTAAAGTTGCTTCAAAGCTCACTGCTGATGAAAAAATTAATGGTCATGTAACAAAATACTTATTAAGAGAATCTTTTAAATCAGAATTACCATTCTTAACTGCTTTAGATAGAAAAAAACTGGGATACCCAGTTCCAATAAGATTATGGCTTAAGGATGAGCTTTATCAATGGGCTATGGACATAATAAAAAATAGTAACGCAGATGAATTTGTAAATAAAGCTGCTGCTATTAAATTAGTAGAAGATCATAGAAAAGGTCCATTTGACTTAAGTAGAAAGATTTGGACAATACTTATATTCTTAATTTGGCATAAAGTATATATAGAAAAAGAAACTCCTTTTCTAGATTAAGATTAAAGACGTAGAATTCCCATAAGAACTCTACGTCTTTTTTTAATGTATAGGAAAGTATAGATTTTTATGTTTTATAGGTTTTACCGTTAGGAACGTGGCGCATGCCACATTTTTTATTTGTGCTATAAAACTATTTAACTACACTTATATTGTTTTCTCTTAACCAATCTATTAAATAATTAATTAAAAATTCATCTCTAAAGGTATAAAATTCATCTAATTTGTCTTTATTAATTAAAACTCTATTAAAAGTTAATAGAGGATTCGACCAATCAACCTTACTATAAATTTCATTTTTGTCATTAGGATTTAAAGTATCTAAGTAGCTTTTCATGGAATTCACTAATATACTTTCATCTATTAGTGGAATATAAAGATAATTATCACTATAGTTCATAGTAACATCTTCTGCTTCTGTAGCTAATTCCTTTTCCCAACTTTCAAGTTTATCAAATTTAGATTCATCTTTTAATGCCTCTATAATACTTTGAGGAATATAAGAAAATTCACCATCATTTAAGTTTAAATAACATTCCCCTTCGCCTCTTGTTTCTGATAAGCTAAGCTCTAACATTAAGTCTAAATCAATGTTTAAATTATTCATAAAATTTTCACCTACCTTTTAAATTATATATTTATATAAACTTTCTCATTTCACTGTATTAAGAGTATATGCTAATATAGGATTTTTTACAATATTTATTTAATAATTTCAACATTTAAATATAGATATTGTAATTATTTATATATAAAACAAAGCATTAGGTTGTATCCTAATGCTTTGTTTTACTACTATTTATTATTTTTTAACATTTCACCAATAGCTGCTATACTTCCAAGGGAAGATAGGGTTTCATTTGGTAATATAAGCTTATTAGCAGGATTATTAGCCATTTCTTTAAGAGCTTCAACTTGTTTTAAAGCTATAACAGTTTCATTAGTTCCTGATTGAATTATAGCTTCATTTACTCTTCTTATTGCTTCAGCGTCTGCTTCTGAAATTTTTTCAATAGCTTTTGCTTTACCTTCTGCCTCTAGTAATTGAGATTCTTTTAATCCTTCTGCTCTTCTTATATTAGCTTCTTTTTCAGCTTCAGCAGCAAGTATTTTACTTCTCTTTTCTCCTTCAGCTTTTTCAATTTCTGATTGTCTTGCTCCTTCTGCTTGAAGAATCATGGCCCTCTTATCTCTTTCAGCTCTCATTTGTTTTTCCATAGCTTGTTGAATTTCTGATGGAGGTACAATATTTTTAATTTCTACAGATAATAGCTTAATTCCATAAGCATCAGTAATATTATCAACGATTTGTAATAATTTTGAGTTTATAAGATCTCTTCCTGCTAATACTTCATCTAGAGTCATATCACCTAAAATATTTCTCATATTAGTTATAGTGGAATACATTATACCTTGAACATAGTTTTCTATGTTGTAAACCGCATCCTTTGCACTTAGAACTTGATAAAATATAACGTTATCTACAGAAATATTAACATTATCTTTAGTTATTACGTTTTGTGGTGGTATATCTAGTATTTGTTGTTTAACAGATACCTTCTTCCTAATAAAGTCCACAAAAGGTATTGTTAAATGCCATCCAGGTTCTAAGACCTTATAAAATTGACCAAACCTTTCCATAACATAGTTATAACCAGTGTTAACTACTTTAACGGCTGAAATTATGATGATTAGAACTACAAATAGTATGACTAAAACACCAATTACTAATTCCATTTAAATCACTCCTTTTTTAATTATCAATTTATTGTTTTCAATTTTTAACACTTTAAAAGTATCCCCAATATTTATATCTTCACCTATATTTCTTGCTGTCCAGTAAACTTCGTTAACTTTTATTCTACATTCCCTATTACTTTCTAATTTAACTTCAGATACAAACTCTCTATCTTCATACTTACCAACCAAGGGTTTTTCGGTTGGTAGATTTACATTAATATATTTTTTAGACACCTTTAATCCAAATATAATTGCAATAGTTCCTAGTATCAAAGCAATCCATATTTGTGTAGTAAAGTCTACAAAATATCCTGCAATAAAAGCAGGAATAAATCCTAATCCTAACCATGAAAAGGTAAAACTACTTGTAGTTATATCCACAACTATTACAAAAATAAGTAATCCAAACCAAATCCAGTTTAAATCCATTAAATATCACCTCTCAAATTTAAATAATATTAATTAACATATATAAAATATTATATACGTATGTATTAAATATAATTATACCACATTATAGTAAAATATTATATTTTTTTATATTATTTAATTAGGTATTTTTTCCACCTATATAGCGTATATATTATAAGTGTACATATAAACACCAGTAAGTTTGGAGGTATTGCCATGAACCGCGATTCTAATATGTTTAGTTATTTGTTTATAGGTATGTTACTAATTATAATATCTGGAATAGTTAAAATGTTATAATACTAAATGCTATAATACTAAATGCTATAATAAAAATCATCCCTATTACGTAGAGATGATTTTTGTTTTAGTTATGAAACAATAATTTGTAATATAAGTTTAAATTTCTCTAGTTTCTTTCTTTAAAAATTCTTTTTCTTCTGTATTTAGATAAGTTGATAACAATTTATATACTTCTTTATGATAATTATTTAAGAATAATTTTTCTTTTTCAGTAAGCATATCTATTTTTATACCATCTAAATCTATAGGACAATAGGTAGCTACATCAAACTTCATAAATTGTCCCCCATATTCTGTTTTACTATCTTTAGTAACAAATAGCAAATTCTCTATTCTAATACCGTGTTTACCTTCTTTATATACACCAGGTTCATTTGTAACATTCATTCCTTCTTCAAGGACTACTGTATTAGGAACTTGTGAGAAGTTTTGTGGCCCTTCATGAACATTAAGGAAGAATCCAACTCCATGACCAGTTCCACATTTATAATCAATTCCTGCTTCCCAAAGTGGTGTTCTTGCAATAATATCTAAATTAGATCCAGTAGCCCCATATAAGAACTTAGCCATAGTTAAAGCTAAATTACTCTTAACTACAAGAGTAAAGTCTCTTCTTTCTTCTTCAGTCAATTCACCTAGAACTATAGTTCTTGTTATATCTGTAGTTCCATCATAATATTGCCCACCTGAATCTACTAAGAATAACCCTTCTGGTTTTAAAGTATAATTACTTTCTGAAGTAGCAGAATAGTGCATCATAGCAGCATGTTCTTTATAGGCAGCTATAGTTGAAAAACTTGGTTCAACAAAATACTCTTGTTCATTTCTTAATTTAATTAATGTATCTGTGGCTGACATCTCAGATATTTCTTCTTTATCTACATTTTCTTTTAAGTACTTTATAAACTTAACCATAGCAACTCCATCTTTTATAGTACAGTTTCTAAAGTTACTTCTTTCAACTTCATTCTTTATAGCTTTTAAATCTGTAGTTATATTTCTTTTTTCGATTTTAGAAATAGATTCATTTAATGAGGTAAGAATTTTCACATTAGTTTTATTTGGATCAAATAATATATAACTATCTTTAAGTTCTTTTAAGCTATTGAATATCTCATTATATCCTAATATTTCTACAGAAGAAGCCTTTAGATTGGATATAACTTCATCAGTTAATTTATTATTATCTATGAAAAACTTAACAGAATCCATGCTAATTAATAAATAAGATATTGTTACAGGACTGCTTTCTACATCATTTCCCCTAATATTTAATGTCCAAGCAATATCATCTAAGGAACTTAATACGTAATATTCAGCCCCTATTTCCTTCATCTTTTCACGAATAATAGAAAGCTTTTCCGATGCTGCTTTACCTGCAAATTTAACACCATGAAGAAAAACCTTTGTACTAGGCATAGCTGGCCTATCACTCCAAATTGGAGATATTAAATCCTTTTCTGGATCTATTTTTATATTTCTACTTTTAAATGTTTCTGTCATAGTTTTGTATATTCCAATAGGCATTACAGAACCATCAAACCCAACTATATCTCCTGGATTAAGCTCTTCTTTAAGAAATTCTGTGAATGTAGGAACCTTAGGTTGTCCCATTTTAAAAAGTTCTATTCCTGTATCAGATAGCTGTTTCTCAGCTTGAATATAATAACGACCATCTGCCCATAATATTGCTCTATTAAGAGTTACTACTACAGTACCTGCTGAACCTGTAAAACCAGAAATCCATGCTCTAGCTTTGAAGTATTCAGCTACATATTCACTTTGATGAGAATCAAAACTAGGAATAATGTAAGCTGATAATTGATTTTCCTTCATAGCCCTTCTTAGTCCTTCAATTTTTTCTTTAACATTCATTCATATTCACCCCTATTTTCCACTAATAAATATCTAAACCTATTATACAGCTAAAATATTATACATTCAATGATATAATTTATAGATATGAATTATATTTTGATATTATTCATTATACCAAATTTCAAATTATATTTAAAAATTGGCGTATAAAAAACCCATTGCAGTATTACAATGAGTTTTTATGTTAAATCTATTTATTCTTGAATCCATTTACTTGCTTCTAATGCATAGTAAGTGATAATTAATTTAGCACCAGCTCTTTTTATTGAAGTTAACATTTCAATAGCAGCTCTTTTTTCATCAATCAATCCATTTTCTCCTGCATTTTTTATCATAGCATATTCCCCACTTACATTGTATGCAGCTATAGGCATATTAAAAGTCATACTGGCCTCTTTTATTATGTCTAAATATAATATAGCTGGTTTAACCATGACTATATCAGCTCCTTCTTCAATATCAGCTTCGATTTCTCTCATAGATTCCTTCCCATTGGCAGGATCCATTTGATAGCTACTTCTATCTCCAAATTGAGGAGTTGAATTTGCAGCTGCTCTAAAAGGACCATACATAGCAGAACTATATTTTGCACTATAACTCATTATAGATATATGTCCAAATCCATTTTCATCTAATATATCCCTTATGGCTTTAACTCTACCATCCATCATATCTGAAGGTGCAATCATGTCAGCTCCAGCTTTAGCATGAGAAAGTGCAATCTTAGCTAAATACTTTAAGGTTTCATCATTATCTACTCTCTCATTTTTAATAATTCCACAATGACCGTGAGTAGTATATTGACACATGCATACATCGGTAATAACAAATAATTCCTTAGAGATTTCCTTGACTTTTCTTATTGCTCTTTGAACTATACCCTCTTCATAAAAAGCTGAAGATGCAATTTCATCTTTATCATTAGGAAGTCCAAATAAGATTATACCCTTTACTCCTGCAGCAATAACTTCATCTATAACTTCATGTAATCTATCTAAAGACCAGTGGTAATTCCCTGCTAGAGATGGAATCTCTTCCTTAATATTTTCTCCCTCAACCACAAAAATTGGGTATATAAAATCATTACTATTTAAAATAGTTTCACGTACCATATCTCTTATTGCACTAGTTTCTCTTAATCTTCTATATCTTTTGAACATAATAAACATAGCCTATTAATGCAAGGCCATGATACACCTACCTTTCAGTCTTTAAAAAATTTATTTTATTAATGTATCTATAATACCTTGAGTTCCAATTTTATCACATTGTGTATAGGATAATTGATGAATGTTTAATGCCTTTGAAGTAATAGGCCCTATTGATATAATTGATTTTTCTTTTATTTTATCTATTCCAACCAAAGTAATCATATTTTCTACGGTGCTAGGACTAGTAAATACTACTGTATCACAGTTTTCAAAGGAAATTAAATTAGGATTTTCACCAATAACTGTATCATATACTGGAATATCATCTACCTCAGCTCCAATGTTTCGAAGTTCATTTACAATATAGTCTCTCCCCTTCTTAGAGCGAGGAATTAATATTTTATCTCCTGAGGAAACCTTTAGTTCTATTGCTTTAAATAAACCTTCACCAGTAAATTCCTTTGCTGTTAAAGTTGGAATTATCCCTTTATCTTTTAAAGCTTTAGTAGTTGCATCCCCTATAGAAACAAACTCACCTTTAATCTTCCTTATATCTATATTGTTATGATGTAATGCATTAAATAGCATTTCAACTCCATTAATACTAGTTAATAATATATACTTATATCCTTCTAATTTACTTTCAACAGCTTTAATACTTTCAGGCTTAGGTTCTATTGCTATAGAATTTATTTCTGTAACTGAAGCTCCTAATTTAGATAGTTCATCACTAATTTCCTTACTTTGAGCCTTACCCCTAGTTATACAAATATTTCTTCCAAATAGAGGTAACTTTTCAAACCAATTCAACTTATCATTAAATTTAACTACTTCTCCAACTACAATGATAGACGGATTTGATATGCCCTTTTCCTTTGCTATTTCAGTTATATCTTTTAAAGTTCCTACTGCTTTCTTTTGATTAGAAGTAGTTCCACTCATTACAAGAGCTACTGGAGTTTCTTCTCCTAATCCAGCAGTAATAAGACCATTGCAAATACCTCCTAATTGTTCATAACCCATCATAAAAATTAAAGTGCCCTTTAATTTAGCTATAGTTTCAAAATCTAAATTTAAACCAGCTGCACTTTTAGCCGTAAATACATGAAAACTTTGGGCAATTTTTCTATGAGTTACAGGTATACCACCATAATTTAGTGCTGCAATAGGTGAAGTTATACCCGGCACTACTTCAAAGTCAATATTTTCATCTATTAGAGCTAAAGCTTCTTCACCACCACGACCAAATATGTATGGATCTCCACCTTTAATTCTTCCAACAATATGTCCTTCTTTTGCTAATTTAATTAAGATATTATTAATCTCTTCCTGAGTTTTATAGTGACACCCTGGCTCTTTTCCACAGTAGTAAAGTTTTGCATCTGTATTTACATATTTCAATATTTCAGAACCAGATAATCTGTCATAAAGTATAGCTGTACATTCTCTTAAAACCTTTATAGCTTTTAATGTTATTAAGTCTGGTGATCCTGGACCACCTCCAATTAAATAAACCTTTCCCATAAATCCTCCTATTCAATATCTACTTATTTAAGATAACTTGAGATAATTTTTTTCCTAAGTTTAAATATTCTTCTTTATTTCCTATAATAGTGTCTTTTACTAATTTACCATTGACTTCATATATACCCATAATAGTCATTACATCATCTTCTATAGAAGCATATGCACCAATAGTAGAATGACAATCACCCTTTAACTCTCTCATAAAGCTTCTTTCAGCTTCTACACAAATTCTAACTTCTTCATTATCTAGGGCCCTTAATTCATCTGCATATTCACAACTCTCATGAATCTCTATACCTAAAGCTCCTTGTGCAATAGCAGGAATTATTTCATCTGTTTCAAAATAATTAGTAATGATTCCTTCTAATCCTAATCTCTTTAATCCAGCAGCTGCTAATACTATTCCGTCTAAGTTCTCATTTTCAATCTTATCAATTCTTGTCTGAACATTACCTCTTACAGGAACTATTTCAATGTCTGGTCTTAAAAGAAGAATTTGTTCACTTCTTCTTTTACTACTAGTACCAACTCTAGCCCCCTTAGGTAAATGAAAAAATGAAACACCATTCATGGAAACAAAGGCATCCCTTACATCTTCCCTTATTGGTGTAGCACCAATTGAGAAACCATCTGGTAGCTCATAGGGTACGTCCTTCATACTATGGACTCCTCCATGTGCTTTTCCATCAATTATTAATTTTTCTAACTCTTTTATAAAGACTCCCTTTCCACCTATTTTATCTAGTGTTACATCAAGTCTTTTATCTCCTAAAGTATCTGTAAGAACCTTTTCACATTTTATATTATGTAGCTCTCTAACCAAATTCATTACATAATCAGTTTGAACTTGAGCAAGCTTACTTTTTCGTGTAGCTAATTTTAAATTCAATTCTACTCCTCCATTCATTGTATAATTTAAATCTATACCCATTCATTTATTAAATCCGAATAAAATAATTGCAAAATCTCAATATGGTATCCATGGTTAAAGAAGAAAAGAAAATCTTCAGAACATATAAAATTTAGAATTTCACTTTTATTATTTAAAGTTGTTACATTATTTCTAATATGAGTTATAAATTCTATATAATTGTCAAAGTTCTGAAGATACTCCTTTGCCTTATTGCATAAAAATACTGATGCTTTAGGATTTTTTCCTTTAATTCTCAGCCCCAAAGCAATATTTTCACTTCTTCCTGTAGCACAAAGAACAGCTTTAGAATTCTCCGGAATGGTAGTATCAATAAAGATTTTATTTTTACTGTTGCATATATTCCTAATATTTTCGTTGAATTTAGAATCATTTGTACAAATTATAATTAAATGATAATCCTCCAATAATTCATTAGTAAAAGTTTTATCTAGAAGTTTCAAATTACCATAAGCACCATCTAATAACTTAAATTCATTTGTAAACTGTTCTGAGATGCAATGAACCACAAACTTACTATTTAAAAGAGTTTTAGTTTTTATTAAAGCACTTTTCCCTCCTCCTAATATTAAAACTTTAGTATTCATACCATTCAATGAAATAAATACGGAATCATTAAAACTATCCATGAGAATCCTATCCTTTATTTTAATATTTATTTAGCTACTAATTTCACTTAAAGCTTTTATAATAGTTTCATTCATATCTCTAGTTTTTATAGCTACCCTTACAAAACTATCATTAAGACCAGTATAGTTATTACAATTTCTAATTAAAATCCCCTTTTCCATAAGCTGTTTTAAAAGTTCTGAGCTTGTAATTCCTTTTATCTTACAAAGAAAATAATTAGCCTTGCTTTCATACACCTTTTGTATAATCTTTATATCATTCAAAGATTTTTTCATAAATGCTCTTTCAGATATCAGCCAATTTTTACTTTCATCTATAAATTTTTCATCAAATAATGCATACTTAGCAGCAACTTCTGCAAAACAATTCACTGTCCAAGGATTTTGATTACAAATAATGAAATCTAGTAATTTATTATTTCTACTTATGGCATAGCCCAAACGAACTCCTGCCATGGAGAAAAATTTTGTTATAGCTCTAACAATTACAATACAATTATAATTATGTATATAATTAATTATACTCTTATTATTATCTAATACAAATTCTATAAACGCTTCATCAATAATCACTAATTTATTATGAGCTTCACAATAATCTAATATGTTTTTAAATTTACAATGATCAATAATACAGCCATTTGGATTGTTGGGGTTAGCCAATATTAACCCCTCAGTATTTTGTATCTGTGTAAAAATATCTTCATAATCATATTCCATAAACCCATTTAAAAAAGAATAATTGATATTCAATTTATGTTTTTTACTAAAATCTTCATATTCTACAAAGGAAGGAACAACTATGGTTATAGAATTCAAGTAGCTTATAACTAAATCTAAAATTTCAGCTGCTCCATTTCCTACTATAATATTTTCAATACCTATGCTATTAAAATACTCTTTACCATAGGCATTTTCATTAAAATACTCATTACT
>NZ_DHYX01000016.1:13306-51960 GCF_002414285.1 Clostridium sp. UBA5119
TTACTTTTAAATAAATAATTTAATAGGTTATTTTTTAATTCTCTATATTTTATATCTGGATACAGAGGTACCTTTTCTAAAGCTTCTCCTATATTTTCCTTAAAATCCTTAGATATGGATATAGGATTTACATTTGAGCTAAAGTCTAAAAGTTTTCTTCCAACTAAGGTACCTTCAGTATATATATCTCCTCCATGTTTCAAAATATATATACCACCTTTCATCTTAATATGTGCAAGTATATATAAACACTTACCTTTAACTAAAGTATAATTACAGATACTAAACTTAATATTATTAGTAAAATTTCACTACTATACATTAGTACTATAGATTTCTTTATGTGTTGATGACTTAAAGCTTCTATATCATCACCAATAGTTGGTTTTTCTACTACTTCTCCAAAGTAGGTATTAGAACCACCTAGTTGAATAGATAAGGCTACAGCAGTAGCTCCCTCAGGATAGGCACAATTAGGACTTTTATGATTCTTTCTGTCTCTAATCATAATCTTAAAGGATTCAATTATCCTTCCCTTAACTATCCATGCTGTAAGACACATTAATACTCCAGTTAATCTAGCAGGAATAAAGTTAAATATATCATCAACATTTGCTGGGAAAAAACCTATATTCTTATATTTTTCATTTAAGTACCCTACCATGGAATCCATAGTGTTAATTCCTTTATACATCATAGCAAGGGGTGCCCCTCCTATGATGGAATAAATTATAGGTGCAATTATACCATCAGAAGTATTTTCGGCTATAGTTTCTACATCACCTCGAATTATTTCATCCTTACTTAAAGAAGTTGTATCTCGACCTACAATATATGAAAGCTTAACTCTAGCTTCTTTTATATCATCCTGAACAAGAGCATTATAGACCTGAATTCCGGCTGTATGAAGACTCTTAGCAGCAAGTGTTGTCCATATTATTAAAGTATTAACTACTATAAAAACAATATTATTTATTATAGCTATCTTAAGTAATAAATATGGAATAGTGTATGTAATTATACAAACCATAAACACCATAAATAAAGAAGCCCACTTCAATTTAATATTATTAGGGAAATGTTTTCTTAGCCACTTTTCTAAAGCTCCAATAAGTTTCCCTATATATATAATAGGATGTGGTAGCCAATTAGGATCACCTAAAATAAAGTCTAAGATAACTGCTAAAGATACACAAAGTATATTTAAGGATATATGAAAATTAATCATGATAACTTCTCCCATTATCTATTTAAGCCCATTATTTTATATATTTTATTCATATCTATAGAGGCTCTTACAAGGTCAGCTAGTTTATCTAATTCCTTTTCTCTTAAGTGCTCATAAGGCATAGAAACCTTTTCTTCAATTTCCTTGTCTCTTCTTAATTCATTAATAATGTGTTGTCTAAACTCAACCCCATCAAAAATACCATGAATATATGTTCCCATTACATTTCCTCTATTATTTACTACTCCATCTAAATGATTAGCTTCTTCATTATTACTCTTATTTATGTTAATAAGGCTTTTGCCTTCATCTAAAAGTGTAGTTTTTCCCATGTGTATTTCATATCCATATATACTTAAAGTAGTGCTATTGTTTATTAAATCCTTTGCTATTATACCATTAACTCTAGTAGTAATCTTTTTCTTTTCAAAAACTGTTTTTATAGGTAATATATCTAATCCATCCATAGACTCTAGTGTAGTTTCAACTCCATAAGGATCCTCTAATATCTTCCCTAGCATTTGATATCCTCCACAAATACCTATGATTTTCCCATTAACTTCATATTCTCTAATTTTGTTATATAGACCTGATTTTTTTAAATATTCTAAATCCCCTAGAGTATTTTTAGTTCCAGGAATTATAACTAAATCAGGAGTTTTAAATTCAGTTACAGTTTCCACATATCTTACAGAAACATCTGGTTCTATAGATAATGCATCAAAATCAGTAAAGTTTGATATATGTGGTAACCTTATAATAGCTATATCAATTTTATCTGTGATATTTTTATTAAGGTCAACAGCTCCATCTTCATCCTCTAAGTCTAATTTAAAATATGGAACAACCCCTAAGCAATCCCTATGAGTTAACTCCTCTAAACTATCTACTCCAGGTTTAAGTAAGGATATATCTCCTCTAAACTTATTTATAATAGTTCCCTTAACTCTGTCCTTCTCACTATCACTAAGGAGCATAATAGTACCTAGTAAAGAAGCAAATACACCTCCCTTATCGATATCACCTACAAGTAAAACAGGTGCATCTATTAGTTCAGCCATCCCCATGTTAACAATATCGTTGTCTCTTAAGTTTATTTCTGCTGGACTTCCTGCCCCTTCCATAACAATAATATCAAATTGATTTTCTAATTTTTCAAAAGCAGACTTTAAATCATCCTTAAATTTAACTTTTAAATTGTGGTATTCCTTTGCATTGGAGTAACCATAAACTTCTCCATTAAAAATTATTTGACAATTTTTATCTGTAGTAGGTTTTAGTAGAATAGGATTCATATATACCTCTGGTTCAAGTCCCGCAGCATAAGCTTGCAAAACTTGAGCACGCCCCATCTCTTTTCCATCCAAAGTTATATATGAATTAAGAGACATATTTTGTGACTTATATGGACATACCGAATACCCATCTTGTTTAAATATTCTACATAATGCAGTAACTAGTATACTTTTTCCTACAGAAGAAGCTGTACCTTGAATCATTATTTTAGCCATTTATAATACCTTCTTTCTATTAAGTAGAGAACCCAAATCTTTGATTTGGGGTGAATCACTTACTCAGCGAACGCAGTGAGTCGAGTTTCAATTTAAATAAAATAAAAAAGCAAGGAAGAAAAGCTCCCTTGCCAAATAATTAAAATTCCCATCTTAGTAAAATAAAAAATATAAGTTTAAATCTAAGTAAGATAAACTTACCAAAATCTTGAATTTTACTTATACATATTAACTTAGTCACTAAAATAGCTCATTTCCCTCCGAAAGCTCATATTTAGGCAGGTCTCCTGGCTTATGAATCACTCTAACCTCACCTTCCCCTATTAAGAGTGGTATTTGAGGGTCGTCATCATTTACAGTAGCGGGGGCTGCTATGGATTTTAACCATATTCCCTTTTCACTTTTAAAAAGCACCTAAAATACTATTTAATTTTCACCCATAATTATAAGAGGTTTAAACACATAAGTCAATATAATGTAAATTTTACTTTGCATTCATTTTTATATTCTATAAAAAATGTAAAGACCTAGCAGTGAAAATGCTAGGTCCTTAGTTATTACAAATATTTTACTTATATAATGGAATTTTATTGCAAAGAGCTTTAACTCTTTCCTTAGCAGGTGATAAATCACCATCCCTATTATCAATTGCCCAATTCATTATATCAGCAATTTCAATCATTTCTTCTTTTCCAAAACCTCTAGTAGTAGTAGCAGGAGTACCTATTCTAATACCACTAGTTACAAATGGGCTTTGGGATTCAAAAGGTATTGTATTTTTATTTACAGTGATTCCAACTTCGTCTAATAGATGCTCCGCTGCTTTTCCTGTAATATCTTTATTTCTTAAATCCACAAGAATTAAATGATTATCGGTACCATCAGACACTAATTTAAATCCTCTTTCTTTTAATGCACTTGCAAGAGCTTTAGCATTTTCTAAAACTTTTTGCTGATACTCTTTGAAAGATGGGTCTAGAGCTTCTTTAAAGCAAATAGCTTTAGCTGCAATAGTATGCATTAATGGACCACCCTGTATTCCAGGGAATATAGTTTTATCTACTAGTTTTGCATACTTTTCTTTACAAAGTATTGCCCCACCCCTTGGTCCTCTTAAAGTTTTATGAGTTGTTGTTGTAATAAAGTCTGCATATGGTGCTGGGCTAGGATGTATCCCTGTGGCAATAAGTCCAGCTATATGAGCCATATCCACCATCATATATGCACCTATCTCATCACAAATTGATCTTATTTTATCAAATTCTATTATTCTTGGGTAAGCACTAGCTCCCGCAACTATCATTTTAGGTTTTTCATCTAAAGCTACAGTTCTTAATGCATTATAATCTATAAATCCATTTTCACCTACTCCATAAGATATAAATTTATATAACTTTCCAGAAAAATTAACTGGACTTCCATGGGTTAAGTGTCCACCGTCAGATAAATTCATTCCTAATACTTTATCTCCCGGTTCTAATACACTCATATAAACCGCCATGTTAGCTTGAGAACCTGAATGAGGTTGAACATTGGCATGGTCTGCGCCGAATAGTTTACACATTCTATCTCTAGCAATATTTTCAGCAACGTCTACACATTCGCAACCACCATAATATCTTTTTCCTGGATAGCCTTCTGCATATTTATTTGTAAGAGTGGACCCCATAGCTTCTCTTACAGCCTCACTTGTAAAGTTTTCTGAAGCGATAAGTTCAATTTTACTTTCCTGCCTAGCAGTCTCAAGACAAATTGCTTCATAAATTTCCGAATCAATGTTTTTAACATGTTCTAAGTTCATACATACTCCTCCTGCAATTAAAATTAGTTGTTTTTGGTGGAACCATGTGAATAGCTTTTTAACAAGTTTTTTATTTTACGTTAGTAAAGCTTTAGTACTTAGTTTTGCAGCACAGATAGCAACAATATAACCACCAGAACCTTTACATATCATTATACCATTTATTTTCATGTTAACCTACTCAATTTTTTAATTATTCTTGAAATTTTTTAATTATATATTATTATATGACTTTCTGTATACAAAAACATCCTTAAGTAATTCCTATATATTTAACTTTTTAAAATACTATTTAACTTAATTTAATAATTCCTTTAGCTATATTATTGAATAAATCATCTACGTTGTTATATAATCTACTTAATTAATAACTACAAGGAGGAATGATATGGAAATTCATATATTTCTAAAACGCAAGAAAGAAGCTGAAATTTTTAAGGGAGATAGAATTGATATCCTTGATTTTGAAATGGGTGGAGTTAAATATAAACAAGTGAGATACTTTAGAAGTGGATTTAGTAAAAGTGAATTAATTGAATCTAATATAATTGATAAAATAATTGAAAAGTAGAGGGAGTTTTTAGTGCCTCTACTTTTTAATATATAATATTATTTAGTTCAATGCTATTTCTTGAATTATAGTCCCCTCTAATGTTTTTATATAGAATACATCTCCATCTACAACTCCATAGCTATGAGGATTATTTTCCTTTGGATAAGAAATAGAACCTGGATTAATTATAGAAATACCATTTTTATTATTAAGACCTAATATATGTGTATGACCATGTAGCATTATATCTTCTGTAGATATATTAGGCATATTATTCTCATTATATATGTGTCCATGTGTTAAAAAAAATCTTTTGTTATTATATAAAACTACAGAATAATCTCCCATGCATGGAAAATCCAATAACATTTGATCAACTTCCGAATCACAGTTTCCACGTACTGCAATTATTTTATATCTATATTCATTTAGTATCTTTGCCACCTCTTTAGGATCATACTCTTTCGGCAATGGATTTCTTGGCCCGTGATAAAGTATATCTCCAAGAATTAATAAATAATCACCCTGTTCTCTATTAAATGCTTCTATAGCTTTTTTGGTGTATTTTGAAGAACCATGAATATCAGAAACAACTACTAATCTCATTTTATATCCTCCCATAATAAATTTTATACTTATTATTTACATTACTTTTGTAACATTGTCAAATGTATAACAACATGTGATTGACGGTGTTTTACCAAAGTTCTATAATTTATTATATAACATATATACGTATTAAGGAGGGGTTTTATTTTGATTGTTAAAGTTTGTGTTGGAAGTGCTTGTTATGTAAGAGGTTCTCACAATGTTATAAACCGAATTAAGAGCTTAATAGAATTAAATAATTTAACAGATAAAATAGAATTAAAAGCTTCATTTTGTCTTGGTCATTGTACTGATTCGGTATGTGTTACTGTGGATGATAACATTTATACTGTAAATGAAGATGAAGTAGATAAATTCTTTGAAGAATATATAGTTAAGAAGGTGAATCTATGCAAGTAATGAATTTTTCCTCCGCTAACTGTAAAAATTGCTACAAATGTGTACGTACTTGTACAGTTAAAGCTATAGAAGTCTTAAATGATCAAGCTAAAATCCAAGAAGATAGATGTATTTTTTGTGGTCATTGTTTAGTCGTATGTCCTCAAAACGCTCGTCATGTGCTTTCAGATATTGATGATGTCAAAGCAGCATTAAATAGCAATAAAACAATAGTTGCACAATTAGCACCTGCTTTTAGAGGGGTATTCTCTCACCCTCCTAAATTAATAACTGCTCTAAGAAAATTAGGTTTTTCTTATATTGAAGAGGTTTCCATAGGTGCAGAATTAGTAACTCAAGAATATGAATGTATGATTGATTGTAGTTTAAATAGTGAATTTATCACAAGTTGTTGTCCTTCCATAGTAATGTTAATAGAAAAATATTATCCTGAATTAATTCCATTAGTTTTACCAGTATCTTCTCCCATGGTCGCCCATGGAAAAAGCATTAAAAATAGATATGAGGAGCCTTATACTGTTTTTATAGGTCCATGTGTATCTAAAAAATATGAAGCTTTATCTGAATCTAATTTAGGATTTGTTGATTCTGTGTTAACCTTTGACGAAATCATCGACTATATAAAAGAGAATGGTATTGAATATTCTGAACTAGAAGATGGAGAAGTAGATTTTAGCGGTACTACAAGAGGTGATCGCTATCCTGTAGTTGGTGGAATATTAAATGCCATAAGACCTACTATTGATAAAAAAGATTTAAATGTAATTAGGGTTCACGGTCTGGAAAATTGTAAAGTTATTTTGGAGGAACTTAAAAATAATACTTTAAAGAATGTGTGTATAGAATTAAGTGCCTGTAATGAAAGTTGTCTTGGAGGTCCAGGCACACTATCTGATAATGAATCTGTATACACTAGACTCCAAAGAATTCAAAATTACTTAAAAACCAAAAGTAATAATTCAAAAGTTATTAATATAAATAAAGATAATCTTAATCTTACAAGAAACTTTGAAAATAAAAAAATCCATATGCTAACACCTAAAGACGATGAAATTAAAGTTCTTCTTAAACAAATGGGAAAATACACTAAAGAAGATGAATTAAACTGTGGCGCTTGTGGATACAACACTTGTGTTGAAAAGGCTATTGCTGTTTACAATGGAATGTCTGAGGTTGAAATGTGTGTACCTTATATGAGATCATTAGCAGAAAATATGAATAGTGAAATATTTAAAAATTCGCCTAATGCTTTAATTATAATTGATGATAACTTATTGATTAAGGACATTAATCCCTCTGGAAGAAGGATGTTTTTAAATTGTGAAAAAGAAAGTATAATAGGAGTTCCTATAACAGAAATTATACACGACTTAGACTTTAAAAAAGTAGCCGACACAAAAAAGAATATTTTAGGTAAAAAAGTTTTCTACAGCAAGTTAGATTTTCATGGATATAAAAGTGTAATTTATATTAAAAATCACTCATCTTTATTGATAACATTTACAGACATAACTGAGGAAGAAAATAGGAAATTAGAATTGACTGAATTGAAGCGTAAATCTATTGATGTTACGCAAACAATTATAAACAAGCAAATGATGGTTGCTCAAGAAATTGCTAGCTTACTTGGTGAAACTACTGCAGAAACTAAAGTTGCTATCCTAGAGTTAAAAAAAGTATTAGAAGAGGAAGACTAATATGAGAAAATATTACTTAGATGTAGCTAATATGAGTATGAATAAACAAGGTGAAGAACTTTGTGGTGACAACGTTGAAATTGCTAATACAGAAGATGGAATTATTATAGTGATGTCAGATGGTCTTGGCAGTGGTGTTAAAGCTAATATACTAGGAACTTTAACATCTAAAATTGCAGTTACTATGTTAAAAGAAGGAGCTACTATAGATGAGACTATAGATACTATAATTAATACATTGCCTGAATGTCAAGTTAGAAAGTTAGCCTACTCCACTTTTACAATTGTGAAAATTAAAAACAGTGGCGAGGTATATATGGTAGAGTACGATAATCCACCTGTTTTTCTTTTTAGAAATAATCGAAGTTGTGACATCAAGAAGAATCGACGTATAGTGAATGGTAAAGTTATTTTTGAAAGTAGATTTTATATGAATGAATCTGATGCTCTAGTTATTATAAGTGACGGAGTTGTACATGCTGGTGTAGGTGGACTCTTAAATCTAGGTTGGGAATGGCCTCATATAAATAGATATCTAACTAATGTACTCCATAAAGAGGTGATTGCTCAAAACATATGTAGACAACTATTAGAAGTTTGTAAAGACTTATATGATAATAAACCTGGGGATGATACAACAGTAGTAACTATTAAGATAAGAAAGGAACAAAACATCTCTCTCTTCACAGGGCCGCCTAAAAATAAGGATGATGATGATATTCTTATAAATCTTGTGAAAAATGCTACAGGTAAAAAAATTGTATGTGGTGGCACTACTGCAAATATAATATCTAATGCATTACATACCCCGATAGAGATAGACTTAAAGCATTATACTTCAGAAGTCCCGCCTATGGGATTTATGAAAGGTATAGACTTGGTTACAGAAGGTATACTAACTTTAAATAAAGNNTTAAAAAATTATCTAAATTCCATTAAAAAGAATGCTATACCCTGTGCTATAAATGGCTCTGATGGAGCTTCTAGAATTACTAATATGTTAATTAATGAAGGTACATCCATAGATATATATATAGGGCAAGCAGTTAATCCAGCTCATCAAAATCCATCTTTTCCAGATGAATTTAATTTAAAAATTAAAATTGTTAAAGACATAGCCAGATTACTAATTTCATTAGGTAAAAAAGTAAATGTAAATTATCTTTAATTTCAAAAAGATATTAGATTTTTTCTAATATCTTTTTGAAATCTTTTTATTATAATTGTAATATGCCACATATAATACTATTCCAATGACTATGCAAAGAATTCCAATAGCGCCAGCACATAATGCAAAAAACTCTTCAGGTAGTATGTTTATAATAGGATCTGTGTTGGGATCAAAAATCCATTTATCATTATTAAAAAAAATTTTATGGAATATTGTAAAGAAAAAATTAAAATTAATACTTACAACTATTGAGATTATAACTGGAGTTATAATTGATATAATGGAAATATATTTTATATAAATATAGCTCTTATAACTGCTAGTATACAGTACAGACAATATGGCTAACGTAATTATTAAACTTAATATAGTAATCTTAGCTAGTTTAAATAATTCCTTTACTTCTTTGAAATGAAAAGCACCAGCATCTGATGATTCTAAAGATGGTAGTTCAAATTTGTCGTTGTTATTATATAACAAATAGTCTATTACATAAGAATAATTTTTTTTCATCTCCGCAATAGATAAGCTTGTTCTCTCCTCCATATTAAATTTATTAATACTGTAAGTATAAATAGGTTTTATGCTTGTTACTATTAAAATAGAAATAAGCATAATAAAAACAAAACCTGTAATAGAAATAAAGATATTTAGAATAAACTTTTTCATAGCATTACCTCACCTTTTAATTGTTAGAAATTAGTAATATATACAATTCAATTTTATTATCCTATTTTATCATTGTCAAAAAAATTTTCATATAGTATAATTTTCATGTTACAATATATGAGTTATAATGTGCCCACTTGTAGTGGGTTTTAAATTTGATTAAATAAAATTTAGTAATTTCATAGATTTGGGGGTAAAGATGATTCATTTAATTGGAATAAAGAAAGAACTTGATTTAATTTTAAGAGCTAAACTAGCAATATCCCAAGATAATATAGATGGAATATTACTAAAAATGAAAGAAACTCTATGCGAAGAAGTTGTTATAATTAATACCTGTAATAGAACAGAAATATACTTAAAATCTTCCCTATCTCAAAATATCATAATACAAGAAGTATTCAAAACACTTAATTGGGATGAAGAATTTATTAAATATATATTTTACTCTAATGATAGCAAGGCTATAACTCACTTACTGGAAGTTAGTTGTGGGTTTCATTCAAAGATTTTAGGTGAAGATCAAATCTTAGGTCAAGTAAAGGATGCCTACTTAAAAAGTAAAGAGTTAAAAGTGATAAAAGCTTCTTTTGATAAGCTATTTTCAATGGCTATTAGTTGTGGTAAAGAGTTTAAAACTGAAAGTAAACTATATAAAACACCTGTGTCCTATTCATCTATAGCTGCTAAAAAAGCTATAGACCAAGGATGTAAAAATGTATTAATATTAGGTTTTGGTAAAATGGCTCAATTAACTTTAAATTATCTTATAGGAAAACAAGATATCTTAGATAAAATATATATTGTAGTAAGAAATACAGATAAGATTATTAATCATAGTACTATAATAAAAAATATAAAATTAATGGAAAATAAAAAGATTGAAATTATACCCATTGATAATTTGGTAGATACTTATAAATATATAGATGCTTTAATATGCTGTACTTCTTCCCCTACTCCAATTGTACTAAAGAAAGATCTCCCTTTCCAACCAATTTTAATTTTTGATCTTTCCTTGCCAATTAATGTTGAAGATTCTTGTAGTGAATTAAAAAATATATGTTTATTTAATTTAGATAATCTTCAAAATGTAGACAGAGAAAATAAGATTCAGCGAAGAAATATTATGAATTCAAATAAATATATAATAAAGAAATGCTATGATGAATATGATAATTTTTTAAAGTTAATGTCCTTAAGTGGTATAATTAAAGATGTAAAAGAAGAGGGACAATTACTTGTGGAAAATAATCTTAAAACTTTTAAGAATAAAAAGTACACTAAAGATAATGACAAGCTTGTAGCTACCCTTTTAAAAAGTAGTGCTAACACATATATAAATCGTGCCATTGAAGTTTTAAAAGAAGAAACTTTAAAGGGAGATAATAAGGACGCCTATGAGTTAATTGAACGTATTTTTCTAAATAAAATTAATTAGGAGGAAAAGCTTAATGAACAATAAAACTATATTTGAAGAAAGCAAAAAGTATATTCCCGGAGGAGTTAATAGTCCAGTAAGAGCACTTAAGGATATGGGTATCACCCCTCCTATTATAAAATCTGGTATGGGTTCTAAAATATATGACGAAGAAAATAAAGAATACATAGATTTTGTTGGAGCTTGGGGACCTATGATTTTAGGGCATTGTAACTCTAGAGTTGTTGATGCTATAAAAAATACTTCAGAAACAGCTATAGCCTTTGGTGCACCAACAAAATTAGAATTAGACTTAGCAAAACTTTTATGTGAAACTGCCTCAATTGATATGATTAGGATGGTTAACTCTGGTACTGAAGCTACTATGAGTGCAATTAAATTAGCAAGAGGATATACTAAGAGAAATAAAATTGTTAAATTTGCCGGTTGTTATCACGGTCATTATGATGGATTTTTAGTAAGTGCAGGTTCTGGTGTTATGACTTGTGGCATACCTGGCAGTGCTGGTATACCTAAAGAACACATAGAGCATACAATTGTTGCTAATTATAACGACATAGATAATTTAAAAGAAATATTTACTGCTTATAGTAATGATATAGCCTGTGTTATTATCGAACCTATTGCTGGAAATATGGGCGTTATCAAGCCTTCTGTGGAGTTCATGAAAAACTTAGATAAACTTTGCAAAGAAAATGGTACTTTATTAATATTTGATGAAGTAATGTGTGGTTTCAGAATTGCATATAAAGGTGCAAGAGAGCTATTCCCGAATGTTAAACCTGATCTTATTACCTATGGTAAAATTATTGGAGGCGGCTTGCCTTGTGGTGCTTATGGCGGAAGACGAGAAATTATGGAACTCCTTGCTCCATTAGGCCCTGTGTATCAGGCAGGAACCATGTCAGGTAATCCTCTTGTTATGGCTGCTGGAATAGCAACAGTTAAAGAATTATATGAAAAACAAGATATATATACCCATATAGAAACCATAGGAACAAGATTAGAAAATGGTATTAAAGAAATTTCAAAAGAAAAAAATATAAATGTAGTAGTTAATAGAGTTGGTGGGATGATGACTGTATTTTTTACAGATTTAAATGAAATTAATAATTATGACGATGCTAAAAGTTGTAATACAAATTTATTCAAAAAATATTTTATGCATATGTTAGACAAAGGAATTAATTTGCCACCATCACAATTTGAAGCAATGTTCTTTTCAATTTCTCATAACGAAGATGATATAAATAAATTTCTTACAGCCTATAAATCATTTAATATATAAATGTATAATTATAATATTTTTAATAACTCTGAGTACAAAAATTCTTTTGTACTCTTTTTTAATGAGAATAAATTGAATATAATATTTCAATAAATTTCATAATCTAATAATAAAAGCTATTTAAATCAATATTTTTTCTCCAAAATGCATAATATTAAAAATAATTTTTTAATTTATAAATTTTCTGAATAGTATTGCAATTATAATTATACTGATATATAATTTATTTAATTATTTAAATTGGAATTTAATATAGGAGTGTGTTGTTAATGAAAGAAAAAAAGCAAAAATCTAATAAGATAGCTCCCCCACCTAGAAAACCAAAAGTTTGGCAAGCCCTTATACCTATTTTAATTCTCATTGTTTCTCTATCTATTGCAATTATATTTTATGAATCAAGTCCACATATTCCTTTAATAATTGCAGCTGCAGCTGCAACTATCACAGCTTTATGTATTGGATTTAAATGGGAAGATCTTGAAAAAGGATTTATTGATACTATTCAAATGTCAATGCAAGCAATTATAATACTTATGATAATTGGAGTTTTAATTGGTGCTTGGATATTAAGTGGTACTGTACCAACAATGATTTATTACGGACTTAAAATTTTATCTCCTGGTATATTCTTAGTAGCTACATGTATAATATGTGCTATAGTTTCATTAGCTACTGGAAGTTCGTGGACAACTGCTGGCACTGTAGGTATAGCACTTATTGGAGTTGGTATAGGATTAGGAATCCCTACTCCGATGATAGCTGGTGCTATTATATCTGGTGCATATTTTGGAGATAAAATGTCCCCTCTTTCTGATACAACTAACTTAGCTCCTGCCATGGCTGGTTCTAATTTATTTGATCACATCAAGCACATGTTTTATACTACAACACCAAGTTTAATAATTTCTCTTATACTATTCGCTATCCTTGGAATGAAATATGCAGGTCAAGAATTAGATGTTTCTAAACTGAATATACTATTTGATGGTTTAAAAGCTTCTGGGGCAATTAACCCTATTCTATTACTACCTCCAATAATAGTAATAATACTTGTAATTAAAAAAATGCCTGCAATTCCTGGACTACTAATAGGTGTTGCTACAGGTGTACTTTTAGCAGTTTTAGTACAAGGCGCTAACTATGGCGATATAGTTAATGTTTTAAATGATGGATATGTAAGTGAAACTGGAATTGAAGTGGTAGATGAACTATTAACCCGTGGTGGACTACAAGGTATGATGTATACAGTTTCTTTGATTATGTGTGCTATGACCTTTGGTGGTGTAATGGAGAAAGCAGGATTCTTAAATGTAATTGCTGAAAAATTGCTTAAGTTAGCAGTTAATACAGGTTCCCTTGTACTAATCACTATAATCTCTTGCATAGTTATTAATATATTAGCTGGGGACCAATATTTATCTATAGTTATTTCAGGTAGAATGTATAAAGATGAATATGCTAAACGTGGCTTAGCACCTAAGAATTTATCTAGAGCTTTAGAAGATTCTGGAACATTAACATCACCATTTATTCCATGGAACACCTGTGGAGCATTTATGTCTACTACTCTTGGTGTTTCTTGTTTCTTATATGCACCATTCTGCTTCTTGAACTATATAAATCCTATAATATCAATAGTTTATGGATACACAGGATTCTCAATGGAAAAACTAGAAGATCCAGAAAAACTAGACAAACCAGTTATAAAAGCTTAGTATGGTTTGAAAAGGTCATATATTAAATGGCCTTTTTATCCTTTTAAAATATTTTCTAATGTGAATAATGTCAATACCACTTAGGCAATAATATAATGAATATTATTGCAAGGAGTTGATTTTCTTGGATAAAAAATATATAGTTAATAGTTTAAATGAATTATTACATGGCATATATATTGATATAAACACTTTTGAAGATTATATAAAGCACTCTAAAAATGAAAATGTTATTTCTCAAATATCTAAAGTTCGAAATGATTACCAAAAACATGCATATAGAATATGTAAAATAATAACTGATTTAGGTGGTAATCCTATAGAAATTGATAATTGTATTGATATAAATCCATATATTAATATTGATGCTACAGTTATTGACAGAGAGCTTTTAAAAAAAACTTGTGAAGCTGCAAATAATGTATTAAATTTAGGGTGTAAATTAATATCAGATCCTAATTTTATTAATCGCGAAAGCTATACTACTATAAATTTAATGAATAAAGATTATCAAAAACATATTAATCATATTGAAAGATATGAATTATATAGTGGTAGTTTTCAATAAAAATCGTAAAATAATCTCAATACATTATACTTCCTAAAAACATTAAAATGCCCTATTAGTATNNATACTAATAGGGCATTTTAATATATATTATCTTTTTTTATTAATCTTTTTACCAATGATGTATCCTATTAAAAGTCCAGTTCCTAATGCAAGAGCAGACTTTACTTTTTCAAATTTAATTTCAGCATCTGAAATAGGTTTTACATTGTTAATTATAACTGTATCCTGTTCTATAATATCTTCATTTGGATATATAAAAGCTCCTACTAAGCACAAATGGTTAAATCTTTCTTCTGAAAAGTTATTTGATAAATCTTGAAGAGTTTTCAAAAAATATTCTTTAGTCCACTTATTATCCTCTTCTAGTTTTGCTCCATCATGGATTTCAAACAATCCCTTAATGTTTTCTTTAGCATAATTTAATGCATTTATAATTTTTTCTGAATTTTCCGGCTCAACTCTTATGTATTCAATTAATGCTTTCCTAACTTCCTCAATACTATTGGATTTAACTGCTTCTTCTATTAAATTTAAACTTATTTCCATAACTAATCTCCTTCTCATCATGGTTATTATTGAAATCTTCCGACATTTTTAAATTATATCATTTAAAATAGTTTACTATACTATAATTCTATTGTTAGTATATACTAATTATATAGTTTTTTACATAAAAGTTCAACTTATAAATAGTAATTATTAGTATATATAATATAATCATTGTAATAATTATCAAATATAACTCATTTAGTATAATATAATATTAAGTAGAATTATATTTAAGTTAATTTTACTTGTCAAAGGGGTGTTATAACGCTTGAATAGTTACGGATTAGTATTAGGTGGTGGTGGTTCTAGGGGCGCTTATGAAGTTGGAGTGTGGAAAGCTTTGATAGAATTAAATATAGATATATCTTCAGTAGTTGGAACTTCTATTGGGGCTATTAATAGTGCTTTTATATGTAGCAATAATTATAATGATTTAGAAGAATTATGGCTATCAATAGATTTTTCAACTTGCTTCAATATTGATGATAATTTTTCTATAGATGAAAATCTATCATTTAAAAATCTTCCTAAATTCATTAAAAATATTATATCTAATAGAGGGTTAGATCATACACCTTTAAAAAGATTACTACAACGCTATTTAAATGAAGATATAATAAGGAATTCACCTATAGATTTTGGTATTGTTACCCTTACTATGTTTCCCCTAAAACCTATAGAAATATTTAAGACTGATATTCCTTACGGAAAAATTATTGACTATATAATGGCAAGTTGCTCTCTACCTGGTCTAAAGCACATGGTTATTGATGGTGTCACTTTTGTTGATGGAGGTATGTATAATAATATTCCAACCAGCATGCTTTTAAATAGCCCTTGTTCTGCTATAATCCAAGTGGATATAGATGGACCTGGGTTCAGTCAAAAAATTAATAATATAAATGATATACCTATAATAGAAATAAAATGCAGTGAAAATCTTGGTCCAATTATTAGTTTTGATAGTGAAAGAATTAAAAGAAATATAAGTATAGGCTACTTAGATACATTAAAAACTTTTAAGCAATTAACAGGACAAAACTATTATTTTTTCAAAGATGAGCTCCCTAAGGGATTATTAGTAAATATTAATGTCATTGAGTTTAAACTTATAATGGATTCCTTAAGTTTTAATAATTCCATATACAATCACTTAAAACTATTAAGAGCTATAAAAAAGATTGAAAACTTTTCAGGCATTATAACAAAAAGTCGTGTTAATATTATCATGGCTATGGAAATTACTGCAGAAATTTTAGAAATTGAAAGATGTAATATATATAGTTATGATGAACTTTTAAATAAAATTTTACAAAAAGTAAATATATACAAAGAAAATATGAATAGTAAGGAACTTTCACCAAAAGATTATTTAATTTTTAAAAATTGCAATCTTTTAGATACATCTAAATCCATAATAGCCTTTAGAAACACTTTAGCAATTACATTTCCTAAAGAATTTATTGCTCATATGTTTTTGTGTTTAATAAATTATAGAATCAAATAATAGCATTACATGTTCTTAAATTATTAAAAACTTTACTCTCTTTTAGTCTGAAAACTATGTTATAATTAAAGTATAGCTTTTTAGTTTACTTATTGAATATTGATTTATTGGAGGATGATAAAATATGAACATTGCCTTTTTTCTAACTCCTAAAAGCGAAGTAATTTTTGAAAAGGTTAGTTCTACTATGCGAAGAGCAATGGAGAGAATGGAATATCATAGATATACTTCCATACCTTTAGTGGATGATAAAGGAAAATATGTAGGTACTTTAACAGAAGGTGATCTTCTTTGGAAATTAAAAAATTCTTCCGAATTAAGCTTAAAGGATACAGAAAATGTTTTAATAAAGGATATACCAAGACATTTTAAAGATAAACCCGTATCAATTAATTCTGATATTGAAAGTTTAATACTTGTTGCTAAATCACAAAATTTCGTTCCAGTAGTTGATGACTCAAATATATTCATCGGAATTATAAAAAGAGGAGATATAATATCATATTGTTATAAGAAATTATTTGAGGTAGATAATAGTGATGAGTTTAGCGAATTTAAAACCATGTCAAAAATAAGCTAATAATTATCACTTAAATTAAAAAACCCTTTAATGCTAAAAACATTAAAGGGTTTTAATATGTTTTAATTTTCTATTTTAGTATTTTTAAGTTAAACTTTTATTTATTCTTCCATCTTCATAGCTCTCATAGCATTTAATACAGCTATTATTGTAACTCCCACATCTGCAAATACCGCCATCCACATATCGGTAATTCCTAGCGCTGTTAATACTAAGACTATAGCTTTTATCAATAAGGAAAATACTATATTTTGAACTACAATTTTTTGTGTCTTTCTAGCTATTTTTATAGATGTAGATATTTTTTCAGGATCGTCAGTCATAATAACAACATCAGAAGCTTCTATAGCTGCATCTGAGCCTATTCCCCCCATTGCTATCCCTATATCTGCTCTAGCTAATACGGGAGCATCATTTATTCCATCTCCAACAAATACTAATCTTCCCTTCTTAGANNTTATATATTTTTTCTACTTCACTTACTTTTTCATGTGGCATTAATTCGGCTCTAGTCTCATCAATGGAAATAACCTTTGCAACATATTCAGCAATTCTTTTATTATCTCCAGTAAGCATAACAGTTTTTTTAATCCCTAGTTCTTTTAACTTTGCAATAGCCCTAGGCGAAGTATTTTTTATTCTATCAGAAATCACTAAACTTCCTACAAAATTATTATTTACTGCAACATATATAATAGTACCTACTTCATTTGATTTTACATATTTAATTTCAAGCTCTTCCATCAGCTTATAATTTCCTGCATATATATATCTATCACCAAAGTATATTTTTACACCTTTACCTGGAATCTCTTCATAACTCTTTATTCTACTTTTATCAATAATAGCCTTTGTACTAATTTTTTTATAGGATTCTACAATAGATTTTGCAATAGGATGATTAGAATATATTTCAGCATATGCCGCATATTCCATTAACATGTCCTCTGTAATGAATCCATAAGGAGTAATTTTTGTAACTTCAAAGCTTCCTTCTGTTAATGTACCTGTTTTATCAAAAATCACCACTTCCGTTTTGCTCAATGCTTCAAGATAATTTCCTCCTTTGACAAGCACCCCACTTCTAGATGCTCCTCCAATCCCACCAAAGAAGCTTAAAGGTATTGATATTACAAGGGCACAAGGACAAGATACAACTAAAAATGATAGTCCTCTATATAACCAGGTATATAAATCTTCACCCATAATTAATGGTGGTAAAAAAGCTAGTAGAATAGCTAATATAACCACAATAGGAGTATAGTATCTAGCAAACTTTGTTATAAACTTTTCTGTTGGTGATTTTTTACTTGAAGCATTTTCTACTAATTCAAGAATCTTTGATACTGTAGATTCACTAAATTCCTTAGTTATTTTAACTTCAATAAGAGAAGTTTTATTTATAGATCCAGCTAAAACTTCATCTCTTTCCTTAACTACTCTTGGAACAGACTCTCCTGTTAAAGCAGAAGTATCTATTTGAGAATCTCCCCTTACTATAACTCCATCTAAAGGAATTTTTTCACCTGGCTTAACAATTATTATTTCACCAATGCCTACCTCTTCTGGAGAGACTGAAGATATATCCCCGTTATTTAATTTTAAATTTGCATAGTCTGGACGAATATTCATTAACTCTGATATAGAATTCCTAGATTTATTAACTGCTAATTCTTGAAAAAACTCTCCTACTTGATAAAATAGCATTACACCAATAGCTTCTGGATATTCACCAATTAAAAATGCACCAACTGTAGCTATACTCATTAAAAAGTTCTCATCAAAAACNNCAGAATATCTCCACCAATTACTAAATAAGCAGCTATAAATAATAATAAACTTACCATATCCTTAGTTAATACTCCAGTAACTGCAAAAGAAATTCCTATAATAAATTTTATTATTTGTTTCTTTTTAAACCCTTCTCCATGATCATGGTTATGATTATGAACATGCTCATCACCATGAAAATCCTTGTATGTAGCCTTTTCTTCCTTGACTTTATTATCATTTGAATTAGAATTAATACTTTTTATATTTCCCTGAACCTTAACACTTTTTTTATTTATAATACTTTTATCAATTTCTTTAACTCTAACTCCATGTTCAATTCTAGTAGATATGCTTTCCACATCATCAAATATTAGCTCTTCATCAATGCCATCTTCAACCTCTAAAATAGCTTTTGATGTCACAGAGTTGACTACAGCACTTTGTACGTAAGATAATTGATTTAGTTCACGTTCGATTTTCAAAGCACAATTTGTGCAATGTAATCCTTGAATTTCATAAAGCCTTTTTGTTTGTCCCATTGTTTTACTCCCCCTATTACTAGTTTATTCATTAACGTGGCTAAGTCCTTTATAGAAAATATCTTTAACATGATCATCATCTAAAGAATAATATACAACTTTTCCATCTTTTCTTGATTTTACAATCCTAGCTAGCTTTAATACTCTTAATTGATGAGATATTGCAGATTGTGTCATGTTAGTTAAAGCTGCTATGTCGCAAACACAAGCTTCTGTATTTAACAAAATATTTAATATTCTAACCCTAGTAGGATCTGCCATAGACTTAAATAAATTTGAAAGTTCTTCCACTGTAGTATCATTTAAAGTTTTATCTTTTAATTTTTCAGTAACTTCATCGTGTATGCAAACTTGCATACAAACCTCTTCTTTATACATATATTACATACTCCTTTCATGTGAACACCTGTTCATATGTTTATATTATTCTCATTTCTTTTTTTTGTCAACACTTATTAAATAATATATTTATTTAATAATTTTATATAGTTTATAATATAAATATTAATTATAAATTTACACCCCAAAAATAAAATGACTGTCTACAAAGGCAGTCATTTTGTTTTTAATTCATTCATTAAAATAAGTATCTATCATCTTTTCGGCAATTCTTTTATTTAAGGAAGCTGAATTTAAAAGTGTTAATATAATCAATAATATTTTTTTATAATCCTCATAATTTTTATTAGTTTCTTTTTCACATAAATTAGTTGTATCATTGACAATTAAAGTTAAAAATTCTTTTTCTTTATCAATTTGATTTTTCTTTAATGAAAGATACTCATTATATATATTACTTAATTCAAAATTTGATTTTTCTTCTGATAATACTTTTATCATAGGGGTAAATAATTTTTTTATATCACCTATAGACAAAATTTGTTTTAAATCGTAAATCAAAATCATTAAAAGAATATGATCTTTAGAATATTTTTTATTTTTATTTTGAAAAAGCAATTTGTCTTTAGAATAGTTATTTATCATAGTCTTGGTTAAAATCTTGTCCGCAGGGTTTCTTTTTATATGCTCTAAATTATTTTCAAATAATTGAATTACCTGATCCATATATAAATCAATATCTGGTATTTTATTAATATTAATCCTATCATCTAAATTCATATCAATTAAAAGTTTTTCTAAATTCTCTATATTAAAGTTCACATAATCACCTTGTATAATGAACTCATAGTAAAAATTCATTATACTTTCCCTTTCATAATAATTTTTATTATACTTAACATAAGACGCTGTGGATTAGTTCAATCACCTATAGCTAGACTATTTAAATTGAGGATATAATCACAGCTTTATGCTTATTTGTTAATTAGTTAGATAACGCATGACGTTTTATATAGAGCAAGGATACATTTAGCATAAAGTTAGTGGAACATAGCGGACTAATTTAAAAAGGAGTTGTTCTTATGATTTATGTCGGTATTGATGTGGCTAAAGACAAACATGATTGCTGCATTGTAGATTCAGATGGAGTTATTATTAATGATTCTCTACGTATATGTAATTCAAGTGAAGGTTTTGAACTACTATACACCTCAATTCTTTCAGCCCTATCGGGTCAAGATATTTCTAACGTAAAAATAGGACTTGAATCAACAGGTCATTATAGCACTAATCTCCAAAACTACTTGTATGCCAAAGACTTTCGCCTATTCATTCTTAATCCCTTAGCTACAAATCTCTTCCGTAAGGCTCAAACCCTTAGGAAGACTAAACCGATAAAACGGATGCACTAGTTATTGCTAAAATGCTCTTTTCTTATGATACAAAATCCTATTCCCCTGTATCATATCAAATTCAAGAGCTAAAGTCACTAACTAAGTTAACTAATATTCTTAATAAATCCTCTCAAGGTCGCTATGGTAAAGCTAAGGCTATTGAAATAAAGGAAGCAGCTAGTTGTTCCATTGGCATGAGCGTAAGCTCTTTATCATTCGAACTTAAGCAAACCATTAGGCTAATTCAGCCAGTTCAAACAGAAATCGATGCTTTAGATGCCCAAATAAAGAAAGTTGTTATTGAGACAAACACTCCACTAATGACTATTCCAAGTATTTCATACACTTTAGCTGCCATTATTCTATCTGAAATCGGAGATATTGATAGATTCACAACTCCAGCAAAACTCTTAGCCTTTGCTGGTTTAGAACCTTCTACATACCAATCTGGTAAATATAATGCTTCGCATACACCAATGGTGAAACGAGGTTCTACATATCTGCGTTGGGTCATGCTATCCGCATCAAGGACAGTTACTATGAGAGATGAAACTTTTGCTTTATACCTTTCCAATAAACGAGATGAAGGTAAACATTACTACGTTGCTATGAGTCATGTAGCTAAAAAACTAACCCGTACCATATTTTATCTTTTAAAAACTAATACTGCATTTGTTCCACAAATGTAATCCAACAACTTATTTTTAAAGGCAACATTCAAGTTGCTTTATTTGTCATGCAAATTTTTAGGATACTAACAATTAAGAAATTTATATAAAAATTATATTGACTTCATATAGTTAGTCTCTTATGTATATTTTCTTTTATTATAATATTATTATTAATAGTAGTAAATACTATTATATATAAATATACATATTAAAATTATACTATAGCAACTTAAACTTAATTAATAATTATAATTAACACATTTTCAATAATTATCATATGTATTTATATAATAAATATGATATAATATTAATATGATACTACATAGTATTTAAAACTATATTACCTGATAAATCTTAGGAGGTATATTATGACTAATTCAAAATTTAGAGAACCCTTTAGTGGATTTTCCCATATGGTAGGAGCTATAATTTCTTTACTTGGTTTATGTTTCCTATTATTTGCCCAATTTCATAGTAATAATTACAACATATATACTTTAATATCAACTGTTATATTTGGAATAAGTCTAATTCTACTATATACAGCTAGCAGCGTATATCACCTTATCGTAGCTAAAGATTCAATAATAAATATCCTTAGAAAGATTGACCATGCAATGATATTTGTATTAATAGCAGGAACATATACACCTATCTGCCTAGTTTTATTAGAGACACCAATTAGATACTATATGCTGGCTATAATATGGGCTGTAGCTATAATTGGCATTCTTTTTAAATTATATTGGATTAATTGTCCTTCTTGGTTATCTTCTACTATTTATATTGCTATGGGATGGATGGCTATATTCATTTTTAATCCTCTTTCAAAAGTCGTATCTAGTATAGGACTTTCAATATTAGTATTAGGAGGAGTATTATATACCATAGGTGGAATTATATATTGCTTAGAAAGAAAAGGAAACCATAGAACTTTTGGTGCACATGAAATATTTCATATTTTTGTTCTACTTGGAAGTTTTACTCATTATTACTTCATTTATAGGTATGTATTTAATCTATAACATTTAATTAATAAAATTTGTGAAAACAAAAACTACTGATTAATTGATAAATTATATCAGTAGTTTTTACTATTTTTACTCTTTTATATCTATTTTTTCAGGAACTCTCATAATAAAATTTTCTATATCTTCATCATCCTCATTGTCCGATTTACCCTTAGCAAATTTAGAATCTGAGGGTGGAGATATAATGTAATTAATTATTATCGATATGACAATTCCAACAATAGTATCAACGGTTCTTTGAAAAGCGTATAGAACTATATTTTCACTAGTCATAGTAATCATAATTACACAAAATACAACACAAGCCATAGATATAGAGTCTTGCCATTTTAATATATTAAGTAATGTTATCAAAAGTACCATTCCTAAAAAGAGCAGAAATATGTTACCTGGATCTATTAGAACAGTTATAATGCCTATTAATCCTCCCATTATAGTACCAAGTACCCTTGCAATTCCAGCATTAATTCCCTTCTTCACTGTGGTTTCCATAGAAATCAAGGCACCTGTAACTACAAAAAATGGTGATTGAAGATGAAACAATTCGGCTACAATTACACTTATTACTGCAGCTAGAGCAGTTTTTATATTTCTCATACCGATATATTTCTTAAATTTATATATAGAGTTTAAGTTCTTCAAGATTACAATCTCCTTAATTAATGTTGTTCATTTTTAAATTATATAAAAAGTATTATTAATATTATATATAACTTGTAATATTGTGTCATCACTAATTAAAAGAAAGATCAATAAATTTAAATAACTCATATGAAAATAACCCTTTACTTGTAAGCTTTACCTGTGGAATTACTGGTAAACTCATAAAAGATAAAGTTATAAACGCATCCATATCAGGTTTTAACCCATAGTTCTTTACTAATCTATTTAAATTTTTTAACTTATTATATACATAATCTATAGGTAAATTAGTCATCAATCCTCCTATTTCTAAGGGCAGACTATCAATTAGTACACCCTCACTTACTATAGTAATTCCTCCACCTATATCAATTAACTTGTTTACCGCCTTGCACATATCCTTATCATTATCTCCTATAACTATAATATTATGAGAATCATGTGCTATACTTTGAGCTATAGCACAGTTTTTAATACCTAATCCCGATAAATATCCTAAGGAATAATGATTAGTATTTTTATGTCTTTCGAAAACTCCTATTTTTAAAATATCTTCGTATTCACTCATATCTAAATATCCATCTATAGTTTTACTAGATTTCACTAATAACTTAGTTTCAAGCGATCCTTGAGTTACACCAATTACATTTACTTTGCTTCCATTAGATAGTATTCTAAAGTCCTCCTCTTTTAGCTTTTCTATATTCATAGTGTTTTCACTTTTAATAATGTAAGATAATTTATTATAGTCATCTATTTCTCTACCCGACTTAATAACTTTATAAATATCTACCTCATTTAAATCATTTAAAATAACCAGATCAGCCTTATATCCTGGTGCTATAGCTCCTTTATCTTTTATTCCATAACATGTGTATCCATTATAACTTCCCATTATATAAGCTTTTATAGGATCCATACCACTTTGTATACTGAGTTTAATAGCATTATTTATAGATCCCTCTTCCACTAAGTCCTCTAGATGTCTATCATCAGTGCAAAATAAAAATCTTCGAAAATTCTTATTGCTAACTGCAGAAATTAAATCCTTTAAATTTTTAGCAGCAGAACCTTCTCTTATAAGAATATACATACCTAATTTTACTTTTTCTAAAGCTTCTTCCTTTGAAGAACATTCATGGTCAGTTCTTACACCTGATAAAATATATTGATTAAGATATTTATAAGAAATTTGAGGCGCATGACCATCTATGATTTTATCTTTAAATACATTCAACTTATTCATCATGGACGGTGCTTGCTCTATTACAGAAGGTATATCCATTACCTCACCAAGGCCTATTACTTCTGGTTGATCAATAAACTTAGATAAATCTTCCGCACTTAAAGTAGCACCATTTTCTTCAAATGATACTGCCGGTACACAAGAAGGCATCATAAAATATATATCTAAAGGGCTTCTTTGTGCACTATCTAGCATGAAAGATATCCCATCAATTCCAAGTACATTGGCAATTTCATGCGGATCAGCTACTACTGTAGTAACCCCATTAGCTAAAGCTACATTTCCATAAGATTCTGGAGTTGTCATGGAAGATTCTACATGAATGTGTCCATCCATAAACCCTGGACATATAACTTTAGAACTACAATCAATCTCCTTAATCCCTTCATATGAACCAATTCCTATAATTGTGTCATTAATAATTCCTATATCTCCCTCTTCTATTTCTTCAGTAAATACATTAATAAATTTTCCATTTTTAAGTACTAAGTCGCATTTATCATTCCCTATAGTAGCACCTTTTCCTTTTCTTAATATTTCCATAATACCCCCTAAATTTGTGAATACTAAATACAATATATAGAAAACTATCTCATAGAAAAATACAAATTTATATTCTTCTATGAGATAGTTTTTAATTACTCTGGCCTAATATATTTATTCCATTGAGTATATATATGAAATAAACTAACTACATCCTGCATATTATACAAAAGAATTTTCTCTTTTTTTTCCATGGGCATTCTTGAAAAATACATATCATCTTTCATTATCTTACCAAAGGTTTTAGCCAATGTTGAGCCACTTATGACTTCACTTTCCCTAACAATGTCACATTCACTCTCTAGTGCTTTAAGGCCTATTGACTTCTGTTTAACTTGTTCATATTTTTTTTGTAAATCTATACTTTTAAAATATTCTTCCACAGTATAATTTAACTTATATTTTTTAAACAGATAATCAATTACTAGATAATCATTATTCCCTGAAAAAGTAACAACATATTCTTTTTTGAAAATATTTCTCATATTTTCAAAATATTCTTTAGCCAAGGCAAGAATTTTCTCAAGTTCATACTTATTTTCAATCATATACTGAGTAATTACCAACTTATTATTTTCTTCGTCATAATATCCTGCTCCAAAGACCCCTATGCATATAGGTTTCTTATAAACATAATGTTCTAAGTCAAAGAAAACTGATTTTTTATAAAGTTCATTATCTCCGCTAATATTTAGACTTTGTTTAAATTTATCTTTTTCAATGTCTATAGTACTTTCTTTAACTATCACCTTACCACTCATTTCTTTAATAGGTATTGTACTTCAAATAAACCTATATATAATTATATGTACTATAAAAATATATAATTATATTATACCATAAATAAATCCCTTTTATCTATATTATACATCCGTTTTATGCATTTTATTAATACATATTTTAAGTTGACATTGGTTATCATTTAGAATATAATAATACCATATATATTGATAATTATTTTCATAAAGGAGTGATATTCATGAATGTTTTTAATTTAAAACCTGGTGATAAAGGTTTAATTAAAGAACTTGCATGTGATGATAGATTAGCTAAAAGATTATTAGCTTTAGGATTTGTTGAAGGAACAGAGGTTTTAGTTAAGAAAACCGCTCCTTTAGGAGATCCAATTATTATAAATTTAAGAGGGACAGACCTTGCAATTAGAAAAAAAGATGCTGAATTAATTTTTATTAAGGAGGCAGTGTAATATGAAAACCATTGCCCTTATTGGTAATCCTAATGTAGGAAAAACAACTTTATTTAATGCACTAACAGGTTCTAACCAATATGTAGGTAACTGGGCAGGTGTAACTGTAGATAAAAAAGAAGGATATTTGTCAAAGGATATAAAAATTGTTGACCTACCAGGTATATATGCAATGGATACCTTTTCTAATGAAGAAAAAGTGTCTAAAAACTTTTTGTATACTGATGAAGTAGATTTAATTATAAATATAATAGACGGTTCTAATCTTGAGAGAAACCTTTACTTAACCTCTCAATTAACGGAATTTAATAAGCCTATTTTATTAGTCGTAAATATGATAGATGTAGCAGAAAGTAATGGAATTCACATTAATTATTCCGATTTATCTAAAGAATTAGGTGTGAATATTATGGCTATATCTGCTTCTAAAGGTGAAGGTGTAAAAGATGTTAAAGATTTTCTTATTAATAACTCTTCCTTTAACTCTATAGATAAAACTATTAATTCTAAACATGAGTTTAATAAAATGAACGAAAAAGAAACCTATGGATATATAGAAAACATTCTGAACAGATGTGTAGAAGGAAAAAAAACAAATATTAATACTATTACTGAAAAATTAGATTCTATTGTGCTTAATAAGTTTTTGGCTTACCCTATATTTTTAGCAATTATGTTTATTATATTTAAGTTTACCTTTGATTGGGTTGGTGGGCCACTGCAAGAATTAGCTGATAAACTAGTCAATGAAGACTTTGTATCTTTAATAGAAATACCTCTAGCTAATACATCCCCTTGGTTTAAATCATTAATAATTGATGGTATCATTGGTGGTGTTGGTTCAGTAATTGTGTTTCTTCCAATTATATTAACTCTATTTGTAGGGATTAGCTTCCTTGAAGATAGCGGTTATATGGCTAGAACAGCATTTATTATGGACAAGTTAATGAGAAAATTAGGACTTTCAGGAAAAGCTTTTATACCTTTAATAATGGGCTTTGGATGTTCAGTACCAGGAATAATGTCTGCAAGAACTTTAGAAAGCGAAAAAGATAGAAAGTTAACAGCTCTGATTATTCCTTTTATGTCTTGTAATGCCAGATTACCTGTATATGCCCTATTTGCTGGTGCACTTTTTGCAGGTTATGAATCATTAGTCATTTTCGGATTATATTTCTTAGGACTTATAGTAGCCTTTATAATGGCGTTTATATTTAAAAATACTTTATTAAAAAAAGACGAAGAACCCTTTATCATAGAATTACCTGAATACAAACTTCCTGAGTTTAAAAGTTTAATACTTCATACTTGGGAAAAAGGTAAAGGATTTTTAAAAAAGGCTGGAACTTTAATATTCTCTATATCTGTTCTAGTATGGTTCTTATCAAACTTTAATATGAGTGGAATGTCTGAGATTAACGAAAGTTTTCTTGCATCTATAGGTAACTTCATATCTCCAATTTTTGTTCCATTAGGCTTTGGTACATGGGAAAACGCTGTGGCACTTTTAACTGGGCTCATGGCTAAAGAAGTAGTTATAGGAACTTTAGGAGTACTTTATACTGGTGATTTAGCTAATAGCATAGCTACAACATTTACAATAGCCAGTGGTATTTCTTTCTTAGTATTTACTTTGTTATACACACCATGTGTTTCTGTTATAGCTACCTTTAAGAAAGAATTTAGTGGAAAACTTGCTGTATTCTCAGTTGTATATCAATTTATTGTGGCATGGATTTTTTCATTTGGAATATATCACATAGCTTCACTGATATTTTAAAGAGGTGATAATATTTTGGAAATACTTATAACTATAATTATTGTTGTATTAGCCATCTTTATTCTTTTTAAAAATTTAAAGAAAAAATCTAAAGGATGTAATTGTGGTAGTTGTACCTCTAAATGTCCTAATTATATTAATTCAATAGAAAAACATGAAGATGATAAATAACACAATAAATAAAGAAAATCCCTTGGATGATAAATTGTCCAAGGGATTTTCTTTATATTAATCTTTTATTACATTTCATCTACTGTTTCAAGACCTATAAGATGTAATCCATTTTCTATTACTTGAAGAGTAGCCTTAACTAAAGCTAATCTGGTATTCTTTGTTACTTCGTCCTCCGAATTAGATATATTTATAGAATTATAGAATTTATTAAAAGCTTTAGCTACATCTATAGTAAATCTTGTAACTATACTTGGTTGTAGTTTATCCAAAGCCTGCTTAATAGAATTATTAAACCCAGATAAAGTTTTAACTAGTTCAAACTCTTCCTCTGAAATAAGCTTACCATAATCAACTTCACCAGTGCCTTCTCCTAATTTTCTTAAAATACTCTTTCCTCTAGCATAGGTATATTGAACATATGGTCCAGTCTCTCCTTCAAAACTAAGCATTTCATCCCAATCAAAGATTATGTCTCTCTCTCTCGAGTTTTTAAGATAAGCAAATACAACAGCTCCAATTCCTACCTTTTTAGCTACTTCCTTTTTATTTTCTAATGTAGGATTTTTATCATTTATTATTTCTTCTGTTTTAATTACAGCTTCGTTTAACAAATCCTCAAGGAATACTACATCGCCTTTTCTTGTAGAAAGCTTCTTATCTGGGAAACGAACTAAACCAAATGGTACATGTATACAATCATCAGCCCAATCATAGCCCATCTTTTTAACTGTACTAAATACTTGTTTAAAGTGAAGGGATTGATCCTTTGCAACTACATATATATTCTTATAGAAATCATAAGTTTTCTTTCTATAGAACATAGCTGCTAAATCACGAGTTGCATATATTGTGGCTCCATCTGCCTTCTTTATTATACAAGGTGGAATATTAAGCTCCTCTAACATAACAACCTTAGCACCATTACTTTCCGTTAATAACCCTTTAGATTCTATTTCATCAATGACAGCGTCCATTTTATCTTGATAGAAGCTTTCCCCCGCAAAAGAATCAAATTTAACATTTAACATTTCAAATAACTTATCAAATTCCTTTAAACTTAAGTCTTTAAATTTAGTCCAAAGCTTAACTTCTTCTTCATTGCCATCCTCTAGAAGTTTAAAATGCTTTCTCCCTTCATCATCAAGAGCAGGATTTTTTTCTGCTTCATCATGAAATTTTACATAAACCCTTAACATTTCTTTAATTGGTTCTTCCTCTAAAGCTTTCTCATCACCCCAATGATTATATGCATATATAAGTTTACCAAATTGTGTTCCCCAGTCTCCTAAGTGGTTTATCCCTATAGCATTATATCCTTGAGAATTAAATATTTTATAAAGAGAGTTACCAATCATAGTAGTATATAAATGTCCTACGTGAAATGGCTTTGCAATATTAGCTGAACAATATTCAACAATTACATTTTTGCCTTCTCCTTCTTTTGTACTTCCATAATTCTCTTTCTCATTTAACACTTTTTCAATAATTTCTTTCATAAAATCATTTTTAGCTACAAAAAAGTTTATATAAGGACCAAACGCTTCTATTTTTTCAAATCCATCTAAATTACCAAGTAATCCTTTTAGATCTTGAGCTATCATATTTGGTGCTTTTTTCATAGATTTTGCTAACTGAAAACACGGGAATGCAAAGTCCCCCATTTCTGGTTTTGGTGGGTTTTCAACAAGTCTTTCTATTGTTTCCTTTTCCATATCTATATGCTTACATAAGTTTTCTGCTATTATATTTTTATAATCCATAATAAATCCTCCTTTTTATTTCAAACTCTTTTATTTATTAAAATTTTAAAATGCATATAAAAAAAACCGTCTATTTCCATTGGAAAGAGACGGTTATATACCCGTGGTACCACTCTAATTGACTTTTATAAAAAGTCCACTCATAATTTTAACGCTTTTCACGACTAACCCTACTAAGTAACCCTTTGGGGCAGCTTCTCCAAGGTTCTCTTCCTAATTTATTATAAATAAATTTCTCTACAATTACTTGTTAAGATTCTTTTATTCTTGTGAAGCTCACACCAACCTTCACTCGCTTTAAGAATTAATAAAGAAAGTACTGTCCTTTTCATAAAATTTCCATATTAAATTTTATATTATTTGTATTATAAATAAATAATAGTAAAATGTCAACTAAATAAATTAATATTTATACAAACTAAATGCTGATTTATTCATACAATGCCTATATAATACCAAAGTAATTTTTATATCAACCTAATCTCTATTTTAATTCTAAATACTCATCATAAGTCATATTCTTATCAATTACACCACCAGGAATAATTTCTATTATTCTATTTGCAACAGTATTAATAAACTGATGGTCATGGGANNGATGTAAATAATATAGTTCCAGCAAAGTTAATTAATCCATTATTAACTGCTGTTATGGATTCAAGATCTAGGTGGTTTGTAGGCTCATCTAAGATTAATACGTTAGCTCCACTTAACATCATCTTTGATAGCATGCAACGAACTTTTTCCCCTCCAGATAGCACAGATGCTTGCTTTAATGCTTCTTCTCCTGAGAATAACATTCTTCCAAGGAATCCTCTTATAAAACTTTCCGCCTTTTCTTCTGAAAATTGTCTTAACCAATCCACAAGATTTTGATCGCAACCCTCAAAGAACTCTGAATTATCAGATGGGAAATACGATTGAGATGTAGTAATCCCCCATTTATAGCTTCCACTATCTGGTTCCATTTCACCCATCAATATTTTAAATAAAGTGGTTTTAGCAATACCATCACCTAAAAATGCTACCTTATCATTCTTATATATCATAAAACTTACATTATCTAAAACTTTAACACCATCAATAGTCTTACATAGATTCTCAACAACTAGCAAATCATTACCAGCTTCTCTATCCGCTTTAAATCCTACAAATGGATATCTTCTTGAAGATGGCTTAATATCATCAAGCGTTAATTTATCTAATTGCTTCTTTCTACTAGTTGCTTGCTTAGCTTTTGATGCATTAGAACTAAAACGAGCTATAAAGTTTTGAAGTTCCTTAATTTTTTCTTCTTTCTTTTTATTCTGATCCTTAGACATTTGTAATGCTAATTGACTTGATTCATACCAGAAATCATAGTTACCAACATACATTTGAATTTTTCCAAAGTCTACATCAGCCATATTAGTACATACTTTATTTAGGAAGTGTCTATCGTGGGATACCACAATAACAGTTCCCTCAAAATCCATTAAGAAATTTTCAAGCCAAGCTATAGATTTAATATCTAAGTGGTTGGTAGGCTCGTCAAGTAAAAGAATATCTGGATGACCAAATAAGGCTTGTGCAAGTAAGACTTTAACCTTCTCTGAACCATTTAAATCCTTCATTAACTTGTAATGTAAATCTTCTGTTATCCCAAGTCCTTGAAGTAATGTAGCTGCTTCACTTTCAGCTTCCCAACCATTAAGATCTGCAAACTCACCTTCAAGCTCAGAGGCTCTTATACCATCTTCATCACTAAAATCTTCTTTAGCATAAAGAGCATCCTTTTCATTCATAATTTCGATTAATCTAGGATGACCCATAATTACAGTTCTTAGTACTTCTTCTTCATCATAAGCAAAGTGGTCTTGCTTTAAAACTGCTAATCTTTGTCCTGGTGTTATATTAACTTCGCCTGTATTAGGTTCTATATCTCCTGATAATATTTTAAGAAATGTAGACTTTCCTGCACCATTTGCTCCTATTAATCCATAACAATTACCTTCTGTGAACTTAATATTAACATCCTCAAAAAGTTTACGTCCTCCGTATCTTAAACTAACTCCTGTAGTACTAATCATAACGTTACCTCCAATTATCATTAAAAAAGTCTTACCCATTGGGTAAAACCTCTTGAACTTTTCTTTAAAACATACGATTATTATTATAACATAGATTTATATTTTATACTATTCTTTACTTCAAATATTTTTACTTTCTACTATTATCTCTTGAAATCTATACTTTTGTCCTGTCGGATTCACCTTATTTTTAGGTACTTCTTCTGTAAACATCTTATATGGTCTTACGAACAACCCACACTCCCCATATAATGCTCTATATAGCACCATCTTTTCTTGCGTTTCTGAATTTATTACAAAATCCTCAAGTAAATATAAATCCCCTTTGAAGTGTCTAAAAATCTTCCCCTTTAATTCTGATATATCTCTCATAACTCCTCCTATACAATTACTTTAATACTACAATAATCATAAATTTAACCTATTAAATCAATTTTTATATTACATCTTTTCCAAATGGTGCTAAAGATAATTTTGCCATTTTTAATGATTGCGCAGCAAAAGGTATACCTATTATAGTTATAGACAGTAAAAATGCACTTATTAAATTGGTTATTGCAAGAAGCAAACCTCCAAATATTACCCATAATATATTCAGAAAAAATCCCATACTACTATCATTTGTTGTAATAACTTCTTTTCCGAAAGGTGCAAATTGTAGTTTAGCTAACTTGAAACACTGAATGCCAACTGGCATTCCCACAATAGTTATACACCATAAAAGACCTGTTAAAAACCATTGCAACCCTGCAACTAATCCTCCAAATATAAACCAAATAATATTTCCTAAACAACTCATAATATACTCCTTAAAAACTTCTAATAATTAATATAATATATAATTAATTTATATTTGCAATGGAATTTAATAAAAATTAACAAAAATAAGCTTAGATAAAATTAAATTTACCTAAGCTTATTTATAAATATTTTTATTTATCTAAATTTTTATTTACTTTCTCTAAATAATTTGTTTCACTAACAATTTTATTTTCAAAATTTTCTACAGCCCCTTTAGTATAATTACCAATAGCCTTTAAATTTACCCCTTGGAGATTATTATCATTTTTCAAACCATTATTTTTTAAATTATTGTTTTTACTCATTTGTTATCACCTCCTGAATTTATTGTTAGTAATTTTATTAGATTTATTCAGCAAATATTTGCTAAATATTTCATTAGAAATTATATTTTATAATAATATATTTATTTTATTATTGACATTTTAAAAAGTTTTTTATAAAATCAAAAGGACAAATCTACTTTTAAGTTGGTCCAGAGAGGCCAAGAAGGGAGACAGGAATAATGGCTAGAATTATAATTATTTTAAAGAGAAACCCATAGGATAATAAATAGAGCATCTAATAATTTGCTTTGTTTGTTGTCCTTTTTGTTGTACATTAATTATTTTGATTGGAGGGTTTTTCTTGAAAACAAAAAATATTGAAGCAAAACTTATATTAGAAAACGGAATGGAATTCAAAGGTAAAGCCTTTGGTTACATTGATGATACCGTTGGAGAAGTAGTATTTAATACATCTATGACTGGGTATCAGGAAACTCTTACTGATCCATCTTATTATGGTCAAATTGTAACTATGACCTATCCCTTAATTGGAAATTATGGAATTAATTTAGAGGATTTAGAATCTTCTTCTCCAAAAGTTAAGGGTTTTATTGTAAGAGAAAAATCTAATAATCCTTCAAACTTCAGATGTGAGATGGAGTTAGATGGATATCTTATAGAAAACAAGATTTTTGGACTAGAAGGTATTGATACAAGGGCCCTTACGAAAATTCTTAGAGACCATGGATCAATGAAGGGTTATATAACAACTAAAAACTTATCCTTAGAAGATATAAAGGATAAGTTGGAAAAATTCCAAAATGATGATGCTGTGTATAAAGTATCTACTGATGAAATATATGAAATACCAGGCAGTGGACCACATGTTGCCGTTATGGATTTTGGAGTTAAATCAAATATCTTGAGAAGTTTTAAAGAAAGAAATTGTAGATTAACTGTGTTTCCAGCTACCTCAAAGGCTGAAGAAATTCTTTCTACAAACCCTGATTTAATATTTCTATCTAATGGTCCTGGAGACCCTATGAAATTAGATAATATAGTTAAAGAAGTAGTAAAATTAGCAACTTCAAAACCTACTTGCGGAATTTGCCTTGGACATCAACTTTTAGCTTGGGCCTTTGGTGGAGAAACTAGTAAACTAAAGTTTGGTCATAGAGGATCTAATCACCCAGTGAAAGATATTATATCAAGTAAGGTATACATAACTAGTCAAAATCATGGCTACTATGTTTCTAAGTTACCTGTTGATATGGACATAACTCATGTCAGTGTAAATGACGGCACCTTAGAAGGTATGATGCATAAAAAATTGCCAGTAGCAAGTGTACAATATCATCCAGAAGCATCACCAGGACCTAAAGAAAATAATGTTATATTTGATAGTTTTTTAAGCTTAATAAAATAAATTACATTAAGAAAGACAGTGAGCTTTCATGTAGGAGGAATAATCAATGAGTAAGAGAAATGATATAAAAAAAGTATTAATAATAGGATCTGGTCCAATTGTAATAGGACAATCAGCTGAATTCGACTATTCTGGAACTCAAGCTTGTAGAGCACTTATGGAAGAAGGGATAGAAACCATACTAATAAACTCTAACCCTGCAACCATAATGACTGACAAGGAAGTGGCAAATAAAATATATATAGAGCCATTAACTACTGAGTTTATTGAGAAAATTATAGTAAAAGAAAAACCAGACAGCATTTTATCAGGTATGGGTGGACAAACAGGTTTAAATCTAACTATAGAACTTGCTGAAAAAGGTATATTAGATAAATATGGAGTTAAAATCATAGGAACTTCTGTAAAATCTATAAAAAAAGGTGAAGACAGAGATTTATTTAAGGCATTAATGGAAAAAATCAACGAACCTGTTATTGAGTCAGATATAGTAAATGATGTAGATTCTGGAGTTAACTTTGCTAAAAAGATTGGTTACCCTGTAATTGTAAGACCTGCCTACACCCTTGGTGGTACTGGTGGTGGTATTGCAGATACTGAAGAAGAACTAATTACCATATTAGATAGCGGTCTTTATCTTAGCCCTGTAAAACAAGTTCTTATAGAAAAAAGTATTAAAGGATGGAAGGAAGTTGAATATGAAGTTATGCGTGATTCTCATGGGAATTGCATAACAGTATGCAATATGGAAAACATAGATCCCGTTGGTGTTCATACAGGAGATTCCATAGTTATTGCTCCGTCTCAAACCCTTTCTGACAAAGAATATCAAATGCTTAGGACTTCAGCATTAAAAATAATAGACGAAGTAGGAATTATTGGGGGCTGTAATGTACAGTTTGCTTTAAATCCTAATAGTTTTGAGTATGCTGTAATTGAAATAAACCCTAGAGTTTCTCGTTCTTCTGCCCTTGCATCAAAGGCTACAGGATATCCTATAGCTAAGGTAGCTGCAAAAATCAGCCTTGGATATACCCTAGATGAAATTGTAAATTCCGTTACTGGTAAAACAATGGCTTCCTTTGAGCCAGTTCTTGATTATGTAGTTGTAAAAATACCAAAATGGCCTTTTGATAAATTTAAAAATGCTAATAAATCCTTAGGAACCAAAATGATGGCAACGGGGGAAATTATGGCTATAGGATCAAATTTTGAGGCTGCCTTCCTAAAAGGAATTCGCTCCTTAGAAATAGGAAAATATGTGTTAGATCATAAACCATCTCAGGAAAAAACCTTATCTCAGCTAAAGAGTAGCGTAATGGTGCCAGATGATGAAAGAATCTTTGATCTAGCTGAAATGCTTAGAAGAAAATATCTAGTGGAGAAGTTATCAGAGGTTACAGGAATAAATACCTTCTTTATAAATAAAATAAAATGGATAGTAGAACAAGAAGAATTCTTAAAAACTGCTAAGTTAGAAGATTTAAACAAAGATTATCTAAAACTATTAAAGAAAAAGGGTTTTTCAGACAAAGGTATTGCAGACTTAATGGATATTAGCCCTATAGAATTGTATACTCTTAGAAAGCTGTATAACATTATGCCAACCTATAAGATGGTAGATACTTGCGCTGGAGAGTTTGATGCCATATCACCATACTACTATTCAACCTATGAAGAATTTGACGAAGTGGTTGTATCTGATAAAAGAAAAGTAATGGTTATAGGTTCAGGTCCTATTAGAATTGGACAAGGAATAGAGTTTGATTACTGCTCTGTTCATGCTGTTAGAGCTCTTAAGAAAAAAGGCATTGAAACTATAATTGTAAATAACAACCCAGAAACTGTATCAACGGACTTTGATATATCAGATAAACTTTACTTTGAACCTCTAACTGAAGAAGATGTACTCAACATAATCAACAAGGAAAAACCTGAAGGTGTAATTCTTCAATTTGGTGGTCAAACTGCTATAAAATTATCTAAGTTTCTAAGAGAAAATGGAATTAAGATTTTAGGTACTGATGCTGACGGTATAGATAGGGCCGAAGATAGAGAAAGATTTGATGCTATGCTTGAAAATCTTGATATTAATAGACCTAAAGGAATTGCAGTATGGAACCTTGATGAAGGAATTGTTGGTGCTGAGAACCTTGGATATCCTGTACTTGTTAGACCTTCTTATGTGTTAGGAGGTCAAGGTATGGAAATCACCTATAGAGAAAAGGAACTTAAAAAGTATTTGGAGAATTCTTTTAAAAGAGATCATAAAAATCCTGTTTTGATTGATAGATACTTAGTTGGTAGAGAGATTGAAGTGGATGCTATCTGTGATTGTAAAAGTATTCTAATTCCAGGAATTATGGAACATCTTGAAAAGGCCGGAGTCCACTCTGGAGATTCTATAAGCATATATCCTTCTCAAAATATATCTGACAAATCTAAGAATACTATCTTTGAATATACAAAGAAGATTGCTTTAGAACTTAAAGTTCTTGGCATGATAAATATTCAGTTCATTGAGTTTGAAGGAGAAATTTTTATCATAGAAGTTAATCCTAGAGCTTCTCGTACAGTTCCATATATAAGTAAGGTTACTAATGTTCCTATAGTTGAATTAGCTACTCGCGCCATGCTTGGAGAATCTCTAGAAGATATGGGATATAAGGAACAAATATGTGCTGAACCAGATTTTGTAACTGTAAAAGTACCTATATTCTCTACTGAAAAGCTTCCAAAGGTTGAAGTAAGTCTTGGACCTGAAATGAGATCTACTGGAGAAGTACTTGGTGTAGGACATACCTTTGATGAAGCTATGATGAAGGGTTTCTTGGCTGCCAAAAGACCAATTTTAAAGTCTGGAGACAAATTACTTGCAACCATAAATAATAGTGACAAAGATGAATTCTTAATACTAGCTAAAGAAATGAACTTACTTGGCTGTCAGATAGTAGCCACAGAAGGAACTGCAAAAATGCTTCAAATCGAAGGTATAGATGCAAAAATAGTTAATAAAATTGGTGAAGGAAAACCTGATATAGTAGATTCTATCAGAAATAAATCTATAAATATGATAGTTAATACACCAACTAGAGGAAATGACTCTCAGCGCGATGGCTTTAAACTTAGAAGAACAGCTGTAGAATCAGGAGTTTCATTAATGACTTCTCTCGACACCTTAAGAGCCATGGTAACAGTAATGAAACGAGGATTGAAAGTTAAAGATTTAGATATATTTAACTTAGGAAAATAGTTTATATAAATTTTCATTAATATATGTTTAAAAGCAATAGAAAAAATTAAGTCTATTGCTTTTGTTCTAAATTTTAAATAATTATAAGGACTTATTAGTTATACATGAATAAATCAATAAATCCACCACAATCAAGTGTTTGATTAGAATCAGTTGTTGTCAATTCTCTAAAAGGACATTCTTCACATTCATTATGAGTACATTGAATTTTTGATAATTCTTCTGTTAATCTAGTAATTTCATTATATATTTCTTGTATCTTTTCCTTCTGTAAATCTTTATTCATAATAATCCCCCCTATATGTTTAGGTTAGCGTAGAGCTTTTACACTATCTATATTTAATTATATCATTGAACCCCATGTAAATATATAGAATTTATACCTAAAATATAACTAAACTAGATTAAATAGTGAATTAATTCTAAAATGAAGGGGCTTTCGCAAAATAGA